>CAZMDP010000324.1:0-3849 GCA_964565015.1 uncultured Prolixibacteraceae bacterium
AGCAGGTTCCGAATCGCGGTAATATCCGGCTAACCTGAGCGAAAGGACGCTATTATCTGTTAATACACTCATTTTAATTCCCGTTTTCTTTTTTAATCCATTCGTAGCCCTTTTCTTCCAGTTCAAGGGCAAGTTCTTTACCTGCCGATTTTACAATGCGTCCTTTATAGAGAACGTGCACATGGTCGGGGACAATGTATTCGAGCAGCCGCTGATAATGTGTTACCACAATGGTTGCCTTATCGGGCGAACGCAAGGCATTAACACCATGGGCCACAGTTTTCAGTGCGTCGATATCGAGCCCCGAGTCGGTTTCGTCGAGGATTGCCAACCTTGGTTCGAGAAGCGCCATCTGAAAAATTTCGTTTTTCTTTTTTTCACCTCCCGAAAATCCTTCGTTTACCGATCGGTTGGTAAGTTCGGCATCCATTTCAACAAGTGCTTTCTTTTCGCGCATAACTTTGAGGAATTCGCCGGCTGTGAGCGGATTAAGACCTTTAAATTTGCGGTGTTCGTTTAAAGCTGCTCGAAGAAAGGTTACCATTGGTACACCCGGAATTTCGACCGGATACTGGAAACTCAGGAAGATGCCTTTGCGGGCACGGTCTTCGGGTGCCATTTCAAGGAGGTCTTCCCCATCGTAGATGATTTCACCCGCTGTAATTTCATAATCTTCCTTGCCGGCCAAAACATTGGCAAGCGTACTTTTTCCCGAACCGTTGGGGCCCATTATGGCATGGATTTCGCCAGGTTTAACCTCAAGGTTAATTCCGTTCAGTATTTCTTTTCCCTCTATGGAAACACAAAGGTTTTTTATTGATAACATATTCTATATACTTTTCTTTATTGAATTATTCTGATTTAATATCGCTCTTTCCTAAAAGCCTTCCAATTATCCCACACTTCCTTCGAGGCTGATGGCCAGCAATTTCTGTGCTTCAACGGCGAACTCCATGGGCAATTTGTTCAGCACCTCACGGGCATATCCGTTCACAATCATACCAATGGCATCTTCGGTTGATATTCCGCGTTGGTTGCAATAAAATATCTGGTCTTCGCCGATTTTTGATGTGGTAGCTTCATGTTCTACTATCGACGACTTGTTGCCCACTTCAATGTAGGGGAATGTATGTGCACCACATTTATCGCCCATCAGAAGGGAGTCGCACTGCGAAAAATTTCGTGCATTCACGGCCTGGGGCATTACTTTTACCAGACCCCGATATGAATTATCGCTTACTCCGGCAGAAATCCCTTTCGAAACTATGGTGCTTTTGGTGTTTTTCCCAATGTGTATCATTTTCGTTCCGGTATCGGCCTGCTGGTGGTGATTGGTGAGCGCCACCGAATAAAATTCGCCAACCGAATTATCGCCCAACAGGATGCAGCTCGGGTATTTCCATGTGATGGCCGATCCGGTTTCTACCTGTGTCCAGCTTATTTTCGAAGATTCGCCCCGACAAACTCCGCGTTTGGTAACAAAATTATAAATGCCGCCTACGCCGTTTTTATCGCCGGGGTACCAGTTTTGTACAGTGCTGTATTTAACTTCGGCGCGGTCGAGGGCAATAATTTCGACCACTGCCGCGTGAAGCTGATTTTCGTCGCGCATGGGTGCCGTGCAACCTTCGAGGTAACTTACATAGCTCCCTTCGTCGGCAACAATCAGTGTGCGCTCAAACTGGCCGGTGTTGGCTGCATTGATTCGGAAATAGGTCGAAAGTTCCATGGGGCACCTCACACCTTTTGGCACGTAACAAAACGACCCGTCGCTGAATACGGCCGAATTGAGTGCGGCAAAGTAGTTATCGCCCACCGGAACGGCCATGCCGATATATTTGCGTACCAGGTCGGGGTGTTCCTGCAAAGCTTCGCTGAATGAGCAAAAGATAATCCCTTTTTCAGCAAGTGTTTCTTTAAAAGTGGTTTTCACCGATACGCTGTCGATAACTGCATCAACAGCAACCCCGGCAAGGTGCTTTTGTTCCTCGAGCGGGATGCCCAGTTTATTGAAAGTTTCAAGCAACTCTGGATCAACTTCATCGAGGCTGCCATATTTGGGTTTCTTTTTGGGTGCAGCATAGTAGCTGATGGCCTGAAAATCGATAGGGGGTATTTTCAGGTAAGCCCAGTCGGGCATTTCCATCTTTAACCATCTGCGGTAAGCATTCAGCCTGAATTCGAGCATAAAATCGGGCTCGTTTTTCTTTTCCCAGATGGTGCGGATCACATCCTCATTGAGGCCTTTTTCAATAATCTCGGTCTCAATATCGGTATAAAAACCGTATTGATATTCGCGTTGGGTTACTTCCTGCAATAATTTATCCTGTTCTTCCATTTTTCTTCAATTTTTTCGAAAATGAACCGGCATCGGCTTTTTTCATTTTCCGGGAATATAACTGAATTGGGGTTAAAATGTTTTCCCGGAACAGATGAAATCTGATGAATGGTAAACTTAGCCCGTTCACGTAAAGGTTTGCAAAGATACAAAATTAAGGATACTTTTGCCTGAAAACGGAGATATTAAATACCTTTTTATCCTGATTTAACATGGAAGATAACAATCTGAAATTAAGTATAGAATCGCTGGGCGAGTTTGGACTGATTGATCATCTGACACAAAAGATAGCACTTAAGAACAGCAGCACGATTAAAGGGGTTGGCGATGATGCCGCAGTGCTGGATTACAGGAACGAGACCATTGTGGTTACTACCGACCTGCTTACCGAAGGGGTTCATTTTAACCTGATGTACGTGCCTCTGAAACACCTGGGTTACAAAGCCGTGGTGGTAAACCTGAGCGATGTGTATGCCATGAACGCCACGCCCAAACAGATTACCGTGAGTATTGCCATCTCAAAACGGTTTAACCTCGAAGCTATTGAGCAGGTATATGAAGGGATTCACCTGGCTTGCGAAAATTACGGGGTTGACCTTGTGGGAGGCGATACCACCTCATCGTTGACAGGGCTTACCATCTGCATTACGGCCATTGGTTCAGCGCCGAAAGAAAAGCTGGTTTACCGGTCGGGGGCAAGGCCAAACGACCTGCTGTGCGTTACCGGCGACCTGGGAGGGGCATACATGGGCCTACAGCTGCTCGAACGCGAGAATGAGGTGTTTAAGGTAAATCCAAAAGTGCAACCCAAACTCGAGGGATATGATTATATCCTGCAACGCCAGCTCAAGCCCGAAGCGAGGAAAGACATGGTTGAAGCATTTGGAAAAATGGGCATACAACCCACTTCGATGATCGATATTTCCGATGGGCTTTCTTCCGAAATATTGCACCTCTGCAAAAATTCGGGAGTGGGATGTCGCCTTTACGAAGAGAAAATCCCTTATGCCGATCAGACAAAATTACTGGCAGAAGAGTTCAGTATAAACCCCATTGTGGCTGCCCTGAACGGTGGCGAGGATTACGAACTGCTATTCACACTGCCACTTGCCGACTACGATAAAATAAAAAACGATCCCGACATTTCCATAATCGGCCACATGACGCCAAAAGATGAAGGCCCTATGCTGGTTACCACCGGCGGATCGTTAATACCGCTTCAGGCACAGGGCTGGAGGCACATTTGAATAGTTCATAATTTGTAAATCCCTTTCAAATCTTTCTCAAATAAGGTATAAGGGTCTTCATAAAACTTGATGAAATCTGGCACACTCGGATGTCCGGGAACGGGTGCGTAATAATGCTTTGGGCTGCGGATATCGTTTCTCCATACCAGTACATAAGCCAGACGGGTATCGTACATACGCATGGCTTTCAGGAGTGTTTCCGTCCACCATGTAGGGTTTGGGATCGACTCCAGGCCGGTTTCGGTGAAAGCTGCCAATTTACCT
>CAZMDP010000325.1:0-3842 GCA_964565015.1 uncultured Prolixibacteraceae bacterium
TATGAAGGTTGTTTTTTTCGAAATAATTCCGATAATGCTGATTGTACTCGTCGAGGGGAAGATCGGGCAAAATCAGTCCGTCAATTCCGATTTCGTTGCACTTTCCGCAAAATCTTTCCATGCCAAACTGCAATACCGGATTGATATACCCCATAAGGATCAGCGGAATTTGAACTTTTTCCCTGATATTATTTAACTGTTCGAATAAAAGATTCAGCGACATACCGTTTTTCAAAGCCACATCGCTGCTATGCTGAATGGTTGGCCCGTCGGCCGTAGGATCGGAAAAAGGCATCCCGATTTCAATCAAGTCAACGCCGTTTTGTTCCAGCAATTCAATAATACTGACGGTATCGTTCAGGTTGGGGTAGCCTGCCGTGAAATAGACCGACAAAATATTGCGGTCTTTTTGCTCAAATAGTTTATTTATCCTGTTTTTCATGGTATTAATATCCAAAATAATCGAGATAGGTTTGCATATCTTTGTCACCACGACCCGACAGACAGACCACCGTTACTTCATCCGTCGCAAGTTTTATTTTTTCGAGGGCAGCCAGGGCATGTGCCGATTCGAGCGCCGGAATTATCCCTTCGAGTTGTGTAAGCAGCAACGCAGCCTCAAGGGTTTCTTTATCGGTTGCGTTAAGGTATTTTGCCCGTCCGGTTTTAAACAGGTGGGCGTGTAATGGCCCAATTCCGGGGTAGTCGAGCCCTGCCGAAATGGAGTAGGGTTCGGTAATCTGGCCATCGGGGTTTTGCATCAGAATGGTCCGGGCTGCATGTAGTACACCGGGCGATCCAACGGCAAGGGTTGCAGCGGTTTCATGGGTGTCAATCCCCAGGCCGGCAGCTTCTACTCCAATCAGTTCCACCTCAGGGTTGTCGAGGTAATGGTAAAAAGCTCCGGCAGCGTTGCTTCCCCCTCCTACGCAGGCCATTACCCTGGTTGGCAATCCAGAGCCGGTTTTTTCAGCCAGCTGGCTTTTCATTTCGGCGCTGATGACTGATTGAAACCTTGCCACCATATCGGGATATGGATGGGGCCCAACCACCGAACCAATAATATAATGGGTATCTTCAGGGTTGTTGATCCAGTCGCGCATGGCTTCGTTGGTGGCATCTTTCAGGGTTTTGTTGCCGCTCTGCACCGGAACTACTTCGGCCCCGAGCATTTTCATTTTCCGCACGTTGGGTTCCTGACGCTTTACGTCGAGTGCGCCCATATATACTACACATTTCAAACCTTTCAATGCACAAACGGTAGCCGTTGCCAGGCCATGCTGCCCGGCGCCTGTTTCGGCGATGATCCGTGTTTTTCCCAATCGCTGGGCAAGCAGTATCTGTCCGATGGTGTTGTTCAACTTATGCGATCCGGTATGGTTCAAATCTTCACGTTTCAGGTAGATGTGCGTCTGATATCGTTCACTGAGCCTTTTGGCATAATAAAGCGGCGAGGGCCGGCCTACGTAATCTTTCATCAGTAATTCGAACTCCTCCCTGAAACTTTGCTCCTGAATAATATCCAGGTAGCGGAGCTTTAATTCGTGAATATTGGCATACATCATTTCGGGTATCCATGCTCCGCCAAATTCGCCATAATATCCTTTTTCGTCAACTGTATAACTCATTCTGAAAATGTTTAAAGTTTTTTTGTTTAAAGTTTAGGGTTATTAAGCCGATGCAGAAAAGAACTTAATTGTTCAAAGTTTTTCAGCCCGGGTTTATCTTCAAATCCGCTGTTCAGGTCAATACCGTAAAACTGAGGATGTTCAATTTTTTTTATTTGTTCAGCATCTTCAGGCTTGATTCCGCCGCTTAGAAAGAATGGGGTTTCTGATCTGTAATTTTCAAGCAGTTTCCAGTTAAATTTTTGGCCGGTACCTCCGGGCTTTTCTGCCTTTGTATCGAACAAAAAGAAATCAACCGTTTCTGAATATTCCAGGATAGAAGTAAAATCGAAACTTTCATCAACCCTGAAAGCTTTAATTAATCTGATGCCCGAATTTCTGACTTTCCGGCAGAAACCGGGCGTTTCGTTGCCATGCAACTGCACGTATGTAAGCCCCGCAAGTTCAGTTATTGTACAAATATGGTCAATGGTGGCATCAACAAATACACCCGCTTTGTTTTTCAGGGTATCCGTAAGTTTTCTGAGGGTGGCCATATCCTCATGATCAACGAACCTGGGGGAAGGCGGATAAAAAATAAACCCGAAAATCTGAATAGGAAGCGCTTCCAACACATTCCTATTATCGGGATATTTCATGCCGCAAACTTTTATGGTCAAATTTCTTCCCATGATACTACCTATGCGCTTTCAACTTTTCGATAAAATTCCTGCAGGTTTGTGCCGGATTTTCGGTTTTCATAAATGTTTCGCCAATCAGAAAACCTTTGTAACCGGCGCTTTTCAGGACATTAATCGTGTCGGCCGATGATATCCCACTTTCCGAAATTTTTACAAACTGGTCGGGGATCAGATTTGCAAGTTTAAGCGATGTCTCCACGCTTACTTCAAAATTTTTCAGGTTGCGGTTGTTTACCCCTACCATATCAACATAAGAAGAAATCTTTTCCAATTCTGTTTCATCATGAATTTCGAGCAAAACTTCAAGCCGCAGTTCTTTGGCGAATTGGGCCAGATGGTGTATTTCTTCTTTCGAAAGGCAAGCCGCAATAAGCAGTATGATATCGGCCCCGTATGCTTTGGCTTCTGTTATCTGATAGGTGTCTATCATAAAATCCTTGCGAAGAATAGGGATTCCGGGGTTGGCTTCGCGGGCCCTGAGGAAATTGATGACAGAGCCTCCAAAATATTCAAAATCGGTTAGGACAGATAAACCTGCTGCTCCGGCTTCCACATATCCCCGGGTAACCTCTTCAACTTTTACGGCAAAATTTATTTCGCCTTTCGAAGGCGATTTTTGTTTGAATTCCGCAATAATTCCACTGCTGTTTTCGGCCAGTAAACGTTCTTTTAACGAAAGTGTTTCCCGTGCAAAAAGTTTCCCTTTCCGAAGCGATACTTCGGTGGCCACCCTTTTCTGGTTGATGACCTCTTGTTTTTTTGTTTCTATTATTTTTTCGAGTATGTTGCTCATTGTAGCGAAATTAATTTTTTAAACGATTGGAGCGCTTTCCCGCTTTCGAGCGATTGCCGCGCTGCTGCCACACAATCTTCCCACGACTTTTGCGGATATATGCATCGGATTGCAGCTGCCGAATTGGCCAGCACTACATTTTTCTGTTCGGTTGTTCCCTGATTATTTAAAATATCTATGAAAATAGCGGCTGCTTCTTCAATTGTATTGCCGCCAAAAAGAATATCCGGTTTTACCGGTTCGAAGCCAAAATTTTCGGGAGCGACAAACTCCTCCACATTTTCAGACAAAACCCTGACATTTCCGGTAAGCGAAATTTCATCGTAACCGTCGAGCCCATGAATGATAAGGTAAGATTTGCCCAACTGATTGAAAACTTGATTATACAGGTCCTGCACTTTTAAAGAGTAAACCCCCGTAAGCTGATAAGTTGGCGAGGCAGGGTTGATCATAGGGCCGAGCATATTGAAAAAGGTTTTTGTTTTCAGGGCGCGCCTGACCGGAGCTACATATTTCATGGCCGGATGGAACAACGGTGCGTGAAGGTAGGTAATGCCAGCCTGTTCAACCTCTTTGCGTAATTTTCCCTGATCGTTCGAAAACCGGTACCCGAAATGCTCGAGAACATTTGAAGAGCCAACCGGACTCGAAACGCCATAGTTGTCGGGGTTGGCCACTTTAACGCCGGCAACGTCCAGCACAAACGAACATATGGATCTGATGTTGAATGGGTTTTTTCCG
>CAZMDP010000326.1:0-3830 GCA_964565015.1 uncultured Prolixibacteraceae bacterium
GCCTTTCTGACCGTTTTTCGCACTCACAATAGCCATGGCCAATCCACTAAAAGCGGCCCTTTGGGCTGAACCGAATATAACCATATCGGTGGGATCGCCATTATCGGTGGCTACTATTTCTCCAGGTCCTTCTATACTGAAGTTGATAAGGTTGTCGGCATCGGGCACCAAAAGTCCATCTTTATCGGCAACTTTAACCGTAATAAACGATAAGTCCTTTCCATCGGCAGCTATCCTGTTCCGGTCGGCCGATGCGATCAATTTTTCCGGTTTATCCGTTGTTTTCATGTTGCCTTCGGCCCAATACTTTCCGTTTTTATAGGCAACTGCTTTCAATTCTCCAGGTTCGTAAATCACATCGTCCCATCGCAAACGGTATTCATATTCACCTTTTTTCTTTTTCCCGAGCGATTGCCCGTTTAGAAAAAGCTCTGCCTCGTCGCCCGATGTGAACACATGCACCGGTGTGACCTGCCCCTTGCGTTCGGGCCAGTTCCAGTGCGGAAGTATATGTACAAGAGGACGATCGGGCCTCCACCGCGATTGGTACAGATAAAACCTGTCCTTAGGGAAACCTGCCAGGTCGATAATTCCTGAATAGGAACTCCGGCTGAGGTAATAAGGAGTAGGCTCGCCAATATAGTCAAAACCTGTCCATACAAATTCGCCGGCCACGTATGGGTGCCGGTCGAGCGATGCAAAAACTTTGTCAGGCGAAGCGCCAAATTGCGCGGTGTAGAGTTCATAAGCACTTACATATCCGGTTGCAGGGTCACCTCCTTTGCCATCCTCGGCCGGTGCACTGTTGCCTTCATAAACCGGAAAGAGATAGGTACCGCGGGTACTCAACGCCGACGCCGTTTCACTGCTTATAATTACCTTATCGGGAAATTTCTCCCTGAATGCCGGATACATTGGCGAGGTCCGTATTCCCCTGAGGTGGGAATATGCTTCGGCATCCCTTATCCCCTCTCCCTGATAATTCAGGTTAATCACATCCATTACAGAAGGGAAAGGCATATCGGGTTTGGCCCAGTTCATGGCCGAAGTAGTTGGCCGGGTCGGGTCCTCTTCTTTTACTATCTGTGCCAGTTTTCTGCCAATTGCCGCACCTTCTTCGCCTGTGTATTGTTCGCCCACTTCGTTTCCGAAACTCCAGAGAATGACTGAAGGGCAATTTCGGTCACGCCGTACAAAAGCACGGGTATCAGGTTCATGCCATTCGGGAAAGATCAGATGAAAGTCGAGGGGAGTTTTCCTTCTCTCCCATGAATCGAAAATTTCATTGATTACCAGAAATCCCATCCGGTCAGTAAGTTCAAGCAACTCTGGTGCCGGTGGATTATGGGCCATCCTGATAGCATTACAACCCATTTCGCGTAGGATTTCCAGCTGGCGTTCGGCAGCCCGGACATTGAAAGCAGCCCCCAAAGCACCGAGGTCGTGGTGCTGGTTTACTCCCTGCAAAACTATATGTTCGCCGTTAACTAATACTCCCTTTTCGGGATCGAAATCAACCGTTCGTACACCAAATCTGGTTTCGTATCGGTCAACCGGCAGTCCATCGGCAAAAATCTCTGTAATGGCCAGGTACAGATTTGGCTTTTGTTCAGGTGGCGGACCCCAAAGCTTCGGATTTTTCAGTTTTACCGACCCTTCGGCAACCGATGTTTGTCCGGAAGAGATATTCATTCGAATGGCTGGAAATAATGCGACACTCCTTGTACCGGGCTTAAGCTGCTCGTCAAGCTCATAAATTCTGGTGCTAACTTCAACAGCTTTTTCACTATCGGTAAGGTTATCGATTAAAACAGATATATCAATAGTTGCTGATGATTTCGAAATGTTGCGGGCAGTTATAAAAGTTCCCCACTGCCCCACGTGAACCTTATTGGTTTTGGTGAGCCACACATTGCGGTAAAGTCCGCCGCCCGGATACCAGCGTGCCGAATGGGGCGGGTTATCGATGCGAATGGCCAGTTGATTATCGCCGCCCGGAATAATATACGGGGTTAAGTCGAGCTGCCACGAATTGTAGCCGTAGGGCCAGCCTCCAACCAGGTTTCCGTTTAGCCATACCATGGCATACGACGTGGCTCCGTCAACCTCAAGAAAGAAAGATTTTCCATCATCTGATAAAGGAATATCGAGTTTGCGGCGATACCAGGCTACGCCATGACTGGCCAGGCGTCCCATGCCACCTCCCACTTCGGCATCCCACCCTTCGAGGAAAGGCCCTTCAATTCCCCAGTCGTGCGGTAGATTAACCTTTCGCCAGTTAGTGTCGTCAAAATCTATCTGAACAAACGGAAAATCGCTGCCCGGATTTCCATCGGGACGGACATGACGGTCATATTCATTCTTTATAAAACGATTGGCGGAAGGTAAAATCCAAGGTTTGAGCACTTCCTTCAGGCTTGTAGTTTCAACCGCTTCGGTTGGCCTTGCATCAGCAATCCTTGCCTCGTAACTTTGAGTTACTTCGGGCCTGATATCGTATATCAGGTTGTCGGCCTCCTCAGTCGAAGCATATCGCATAAAACGCCAGTTGTCGTTTATTGAGATGCGTTCCCTCAAACCTTTGTATTCGCCGGTCGTTGGAACACATCCGGCAACCATCAGGGTTAAGGTTGCTATAATAAAAACAAACTGTATCTGACCCCGTTGGAGATTCCGGAAGATCCTGTTCATATAATAACCAGAAGAAAAATGGTTTCTACTGGCCAATAACCGGGTATGCGCCGGGATAAACCGTGTCCGCTTTTTTGCCGGTTAATTGATTGATGAAACCGGGTGTGGCGGTAGCTGTCTTTAAGCCCGGGAAATCGGGAACCAGACGGTAATCGCCCAGATGAACCCCTTTAAAAAGATGACCACGATAATTTTTCAGGGCAATACCTGATGTTTCGTAAGCAGGAACTGCTTTGCTGATTTCCTGTGGTGAACTGAAAGAGGTCTGACAGTTTCCATTCAGGTCCTGGCTCAACATTACGATTGGGTCGGCCATGATCCGGTTTACATAAACATTATGGTCAAGCTTTGATAGTGCAGGCTCCTGAAGCTCCTTGCACAAGGTATTGGGCTGCCATACGTGAAGCAACGGACGGGTGTATGTTTCGTCGCCATACAACAGGTTGTTGACAAATTCGTGGTTTATACGCTCATGCACATCGGGGCCTGTACGCGGATGCCACCCGAAATGGTCGCCCTGAGCGCTGCGATGGTCGCGGGCAATAACAGCCTGACTATTGATAAAAGTATTGTTATAAATTTTCGCACCCGAACTGTTGAGGATCAGTATCCCGTTATCACATTCGCTGAACACATTGCCGGCCACGACCACACCCTTTGAAATCTCGAAAAAGAACCCACTTTGACCGTGCCAGATGGTATTGGGGCGAAACGGAGTGGTGCGCATACCAATCCGTTGTACCCAATTGTTTACAAAAACACCATCAATATTGCCCACATCGTACCAAACCCCGTTCGAATTGGGATGGTCGGTAACCAGGTTATCGCGAACAACCGCCCGTTTACATTGATTGAATATTTTAACGGCAGCAGGATAGAAACCCGTCCAACGTTCAATGTTATTATTGCGGAATATGTTCTTTTCGAGGAGAATATCGGCCGAAGCCACCACATACACACCTTCTGTATTGGTATCGGTTACCAGGCAATTCCGCATTACCAGGTTATCGCCAATGACAAAAACCCCAATCCTGAAGCAGTTAGAAAAGGTACAGTTCTCGAAAACCGTACCTACGATATCGCGTCCATGCTGGTCGATTGCCAGAACGGTTCCACCAATATGCACTATGGTATCGGGG
>CAZMDP010000327.1:0-3830 GCA_964565015.1 uncultured Prolixibacteraceae bacterium
ATGTATCCCTGAATATTGAAAATAGGTGTTTTAAGTTCGTGCGAAACATTCCCCACAAACTCCTTGCGGTAGCGTTCCAGGTCTTTCAGCCTTTCAATTTCTTCGGTTTGTGTTTTGGCCCACTCCTCAACTTCAAGTTTTATATCGGCCAGAACATTAGCCTGTGAGCCTTTCTTCGATTCGAGCTTTTTCCCGCTAACCGGTAAATCCCTTATGGTTTTATAAACCGGCTTTATTTTGTCGGATATATACCGGTTGAGTATATAAAGGAGTACAAAAAATGAAAATATCAGAAACAGTAATGTAAAAATCAAAATAATGAACAGATTGTGACTGACATAATAATTCAGAAGCATAAAAAAAGCAGCCAAAAGGGTAAGGATACCCGAAATGTAGAAAGCCAATTGACGCGATGAATAGGTTTTCATTTCCTTTATTCTTAGTGCGTCAAAATTATGAAATAATAGTTTACAGGTAAGCCGAAACATGAGCAATATTCAGGTTATTTGCTGATTAACAGTAAATTCATGGTTAGTTAATGTTTTATTAACTTCGAAATTGGTTTGGAGGCAGGCATAGTAGGTAATTTTGCACCTCGAAACTTAAAAAGGTTCAATGGAAAATTTTTATCTGATTCTTGTTGTCATCTTGTTTGCTCTTGCAGTGTCAGATTTGATAGTAGGTGTAAGCAACGATGCTGTTAACTTCCTTAATTCGGCAATTGGCTCAAAAGCTGCCCCCAAATGGTTAATATTTACCGTTGCGGCTTTAGGGATATTAATTGGTTCCACATTTTCGTCGGGTATGATGGAAGTTGCCCGAAAGGGGGTTTTTCATCCCGATATGCTGGTTTTTTCCGAAATAATGGTCATTTTCCTGGCAGTGATGATTACCGACGTAATCTTGCTCGATGCTTTTAATACCTTTGGCCTTCCCACATCAACCACCGTTTCAATTGTTTTCGAATTACTTGGTTCGGCAGTAGCAGTTTCGCTTGTAAAAATTAAAAGCCTCGGCGGAACATTGGGCGATCTTTCCCAATATATCAATTCAGGAAAAGCGCTTGCTATTATTTCGGGGATTCTTGTTTCGGTAATCATTGCCTTTACCATAGGTACATTGGTACAATATCTTGCCCGTTTGCTATTTACCTTCAATTATGGCAAAATGTTGAAGTATGTGGGTTCAATTTTTGGAGGATTTGCAATAACCGTAATTTCCTATTTTATCCAGATAAAGGGAATTGACGGTTCGGCATTTGCTTCTATTCCTGTCGGAACTTCTGAAATGCGATTATCCCAATGGGTAAAAGTTAATACGGTTTCATTATTGGTGGTGAGTTTTCTGGGGTGGAGTATAGTAATGCAACTTCTGATGTGGCTTGCCAAAATAGACATATTAAAAATTGTTGTACTTGCCGGAACATTTGCGCTGGCTATGGCCTTTGCCGGAAACGACCTGGTTAATTTCATAGGCGTACCTATAGCGGGGTTCAAATCATTTCAGGCATGGCAGGCTTCGGGAGGTATGGCACCCGAAAGCTTTACCATGGAGATGCTGAAAGGCGAAGTGGCTACGCCCTTTATTTTCCTGGTTATTTCGGGCCTTGTTATGATTGTAACGCTCATCACCTCCAAAAAGGCCAGGTCGGTTACCGAAACCGAGGTTAACCTGGGGCGTCAGACCGAAGGCGCCGAAAGATTTGGTTCATCCATGCTGGCCAGGGTAATTGTAAGGAATGCCCTTCGGTTTAACCGTAAAATTGATAAGTATATTCCCGAATCATTAAGCCGCAAAATTGATAAACGTTTCGAACAACCTGTTGTTGCCGTAGCTGATCCTGAAGCGCCTGCATTCGACAAAATAAGGGCATCGGTTAACCTTATGGTGGCCAGTATTTTAATAGCCTTCGGAACCTCGCTGAAGTTACCCTTATCGACAACTTATGTAACCTTTATGGTGGCTATGGGGACTTCGCTTGCCGACAGGGCGTGGGACCGCGAAAGTGCTGTTTACAGGGTATCGGGTGTTTTTGCCGTTATCGGGGGATGGTTCCTTACCGCCTTGATTGCATTTTCGGTATCGGCCCTTATTGCCTGGCTTATCAGTGCCGGAGGGTTTCCCGTCATTATAGGCTTCATTATACTTGCCATCGCAATCGTTATACGCACACAGATTATTTTTAAGCGCCGGACTGCCCCCGTAGTTGAGGAAGACGATCTTATCAGCGAAAAAGACGAGGCTGAAAAGGCCGCCGTAAAATGTCGCAAACAGGTAGTTTATACCATATTGTCGGCCAATAAAATATATTCGGTTGCCATGGAAAGTTTTTCGCACGACGACCGTGCCCACATGCGCGAGGCCCTCGATATGAAAAACGAGCTCAATAAAAAAACGAAAAAACAGAAAAACAAAGTTTTAGAGACCATTTCGAAAATGAAACGGGCCGATGTTGATTCAGGCCACTTCTATGTGCAGGTGATCGATTACCAGCGTGAAATTGCCCATTCGCTCAATTTTATTATCGAGCCCATGTGGGAACACCTCGAGAACCAACATAAACCATTTAACGAAAACCAGGCAAACGAAATCAAAAATCTGGTAAACGAGTTGGACGAGTTTTATAATTTCGCCCTGCACATTGTAAAAGAGAACAAATTCGACAGCCTCGAAGAACTGATTGCAAAAAGGGTAAGTATTTCGAACTATTTGCTCGAAATTGAAAAAGTGCAGATCAAGCGTATTAAAAACCACGAAGTAAATACCCGAAATTCGCTGTTGTTCTTTAATACACTAGCCGAAACCAAAAACCTGTTGCTTCATTCAATTAACCTGATAAAAGCTTACCGCGATTTTATTACCATCAATAAGAAAACGGTCTGATTTTATTTGATAGGTTTGTAAAACAGGACCGGTGAAGGAAAAGTCTTCACCGGTCTTGTTTTTTTAATGTCCTTTGATAGTTGTTTTATATTTAGCTACCGCTTCAACGGCTCCGAACGAAAACAGGTCGCGATGATATTTACCGGCAACGTATAGGGATGTCTGATCGCAATAATACGGGCTCGAAGTTATTCCAGAGGTACCTGTGGGTATAACCGTTAGCGAATTGTCCCATTCGTTGAGGTCGTAAATATGCCGCTGCGATGCACCATGATTAACCTGGTAAGGATTGCCAAACGGATAGTTGTAGGGACATACCGTATGAAAACTACCCGGTACCGGATAAGGCCCCCTATTGAGCCGGAAAACCTTATTGAGCCAACCGACCGACCCCATTGGGTGTTTTAAAGTAAGACTATTCAGTTTTCCCCATTGCCATCCGTTGATGTCGCTTCCAAAAAGGGAACCCAGCTCGGTAATGGTTTCGCCGAATGACAACCTGACAATGTCGTCCAATTGCTCCGTTTCGTCAGTTCCTTTGATATCTGACCACAACGAGCCGGGATTACTTATAATATTCAGTAAAAGGTTTTCTGTCATTATCTTACTTCCCATAAATAACCCGAATAATTCGTCGTCCAGATCGTCGCGGACAATATTTTCGATGGTTTTGCGGTACAATAATTCAAAAATTGTGGCTTCGGGGCTCGAAAGGGTAAGGTTGTAATCCCACACCTTCAATAAACTTAAAGCTTCCTTTTCAATGTCGTTCCAATTATCAGCTGCTTCAAGGAATGGAATAAAATGCCTGAGTATTTTTTCTGCAAGTTTCGACCGCGTATCGGTGTGCATGAGCTGAAAATCAGAAACCTTTAAAACATCCTTCTCTTCGAGCATTTCCCTGATGCGTTCAATACGGTTGGGTGGCGAAAACCAGTAACTGACCG
>CAZMDP010000328.1:0-3829 GCA_964565015.1 uncultured Prolixibacteraceae bacterium
ATACAACGCCTTCGGTACCAGAGATCGTGAAAGCATAATGCACCCAGTTTCCGGTAGTGGGGTCAACATCGGCAGCAGCGCCTCCATCGAACCAGGTATCGCCGGTACCAAAACCAGCGTTGAGTTTAAACCTTTGTTTTCCACCTGCATTTTCACGGAAGAACCTGAACCCGCTGTTCCGGTTGTTCATGGCATCGGGTTTGCCTGGGTCGGGTGGACCCATTACCAATATACCGGCACGGTCGGGAGTGGCATTAACCTTCATCCAGAATACCGCACTGAAATTCGAACTTTGTAAGGCTGTGGCAGGAAAGGTCAGATAGGAATCGGGTGCCCCTTTGTATGCTTTTCCAACCTTACCGGCAGCATAAGTCGGGTTACCCGTAACAACGGCGGCAGTGTTGGTCACCAGGTCTTTAAAATGGTCTTCGAATGGCATATAGAAAACCTCGCCTGAATATTTTGGCTGATATGGCGGCGCAATACCCGAATCGTAGGTCATTATCGATTGGATTTCGGCCTGTGTCAATGCTTTGTTGAACAAACGGAGTTCGTCCATGAAGCTGCGGTCAGACTTGTGGTCCCAACCCGTAAACCTGGGTGCACCCGACATAATGGAAAGAATATCGCATCCGTCCCAGTTTATGCCGGTAAAAGTACCCTGGCTCACCACTTTGCCGTTTATATAAACCACACACTGTGTAGGTGCAATGGTGAATGCAAAATGAACCCATTCATTTTTAGTCGGGTCAACATCGGCAGCAGC
The DNA here is from genome assembly GCA_964565015.1 of uncultured Prolixibacteraceae bacterium. Classification (GTDB taxonomy): domain Bacteria; phylum Bacteroidota; class Bacteroidia; order Bacteroidales; family Prolixibacteraceae; genus UBA1413. Next base: position 767 of record CAZMDP010000328.1, read on the forward strand.
GCCACCGTCGAACCATGAGTCGGCGGTTCCGTTGCCCACGTTCAGTTTAAACCGCTGTTTACCACCGGCATTTTCACGGAAAAACCTGAAACCGTTTTTACGGTTGTTCATGGCAGTCGGGGCAGCCGGGTTGGTGGGGCCCATTACCAGAATACCTGCCCGGTCGGGGATGGCATTAATTTTTAACCAGAATGATGCACTGAACTCATTTCCTTGAAGTCCCTGCGTTGGGAAGGTAAGATAAGAATCTGTAGCTCCTGCATAGGAATTGCTACCGGTTTTAACCCCAGTCCCGGCAAACCCGGGTGTACCTACTTTTGTGGCCTCTTTCAGGCTGATCAGCTCCATATAGTCGCCATCAAACGGCATGTAGAAAATTTCCCCTGCAAAAACAGGGGTATAGGGAGATACCTTTTCAAACGTTACCTCTTTGCTTGTTGTTTTGCCCTGCAGGTCGGTAGCCACCACCTTAAACACATGAGGGCCATTGGTAAGGTTCTGGAATGTTTTTTTGATCAATGCCCTGCGGTAATCCCTGAAATCGGTTCCCTCTCCAAACTGGGTATATTTGGCGAACTCTGTACCATCCATAAGCAAAGATATACTGCCAAGTTCAATATCATCGGTAACCTCTACATCAACCGTTATGGGCACTACCGCCTCGGGTACCCTTATCTGCAACCCCGGAGTCGGGTATTTAATGGTTATTACCGGCGCAGCCGCATCGGGCCCGGGATCAACTTTGCTGATAGGATCGATTCCTTCATAACACGATACTGCCACAAAGGATATTATCAGGCTTGCAATTAAATATTTAAGATATTTCATAGTGTTCATTTTTAATGTTACGAATTAGTTTTTCCCTTTCAATGCCGGAATCTGATCGACCTGCGCCTGCGGATAGGGAAGGAAAATCAGGTTTGGCGTAAAGGTCCGCCCCTCGTAGCTCAGGTCGGAATACCTTTCGAGGCGTACCATGTCATAAAAGCGGATACCCCATTCCATAGCAAGTTCGGCAAATTTTTCGTCCATCACCTGTGCGCTGGTAACGTTGTTCAGGGGAGCTAATCCGGCCCTTGCCCTAACGAGGTTAACAGCTGCATCGGCGGTCATAGCGCTGCTGCTGGCGCCGCGTGTGAGCGCTTCGGCGTGCATCAGCAGAATTTCGGCATACCTGATGGCAATATAATTTTTATTGGTACCATAACCAGTCCTGCCAGGGGTAAGTTCTTCCGAAGGCAGGTAATGTTTCCCACTCGAAAACAAAGCCCTCGGGAAGTCGTTAATACGGTCGCCCGAGCGGGTGGTATTGCTCACCCATTGAGGCAGGGTGGCATATTTCGGGTCTTTCTGTATTTCGGCAATACCACGGTTGGTAAACAGTACACTTGTTTCGAGCCTTACGGTTTCATTACGGTCGAGCATAAACTTTATATATTTCAGGGAAGGCTCAAAGAATCCCCAGCCGCTTCCCGATTGTGGCACCTTGGGTGTCCAGTTTTGCGGCCCGTAAAAGGCAAACAGGTGGCTGATGTTATCGCCGGTACCCTGTCCAAAATCGGAATACTGCAATTCGAGGAGGTTCTCGCTGCTTAATTTACCATGTATTTTGAAGAGTTTATAAAAATCGGGTTCGAGCGTAAATTTCTGCGATGCAATAATTTGCGAGGTTGCATCGGCTACTCCCTGATAGTTCTTCAACTCAAGGTTGGCCAGTGCCTTAACTGCAATTGCTGTATAACGGGTAACCCCGCCGCGTATATCGGTGCGTTGGTTGGGGCGCAGATCGGGCAGGTTGGGAATAGCCTCGTCCATCTGGGCAATAATATGCTGCATTACCTCATCTTTGGTGTAAAGTGTATTATCAACCGGACCCGAATAAGCCGGGATAAATACCGCACCCCAAACCCTCGAAAGCTGGAACAGCAAAAATGCCCGCATTACCTTAGCCTCGGCAATATACTGATCGGCCAGCGACTTATTGGGTGCATGTACTTTATATTGCTCAATCTGATTGATGGCCGAGTTGATACCTACCACATCGGAGTAAAGCCCAAGCCAGGCCGAATTGTACATCCAATAATCCTTGTTATACTTAAACTTATCGGTTTCGGCATAATCCTGCTGGTCGCCAAGTCCGCCGGCATTCACGTCGTCGCCCCTTACGGCAATCAATGGTATGTCTTCCCATCCCCGTGAATAAAAATCGGCATAAGCCCCAATCAAGGGCATAATCATATTCTGACTTTCGGTATAGTCGATATCCCTGGTGTATATAACATTCTCCTGAGGCTCGTTCAGATAATCATGACAGGATGTTGCCATCAACAGTATGGCAAACAAAATCCAGATTCTGTTATGTTTATTCATTATCGTTGTCATATGATGGTGTTTTATGATTTAAAATTTAATGTTTAAGCCCATCGTGTACACTGCGGGTATCGGATAGGTCTGCCTGTCGATACCATTGGCCACTTCAGGATTGAACCCATTATATTTGAAGAGCGTCAGAGGACGTTCGGCCGTAAACGAAACCCTGGCATCGGGCAGTTTGGTATCACCAAGGCTTAAGTTCTTTATATTATAAGCAAGCTGTACGTTCTGAATCCTGAAGAAAGAGCCATCTTCCACAAAGTAATTGCTCATTTTCTGGTTCCAACCCTTCCGAAGACCAGCCGACGATGGATATTTATCGGAAGTGCCTTCGCCGTGCCACCTGTTTTTGGCCAAATCGGCATCCATGTTCAGGTCGTTTGTCCAGATGATCTCACCGCGCTTACGGTTAAGAATCTTGTTACCCATTTGCCCAAATGTGGCCACCGAAAACTCGAAGTTCTTATAGTTCAGTCCGGCATTGAAACCATAGGTAAAATTCGGGAAATAGGAACCAAGAATTACCCGGTCGTCGTCATCAATTTTCTGATCGCCGTTCTGGTCTTTATATTTAAAATCGCCCGGTACCAGGTTGTTGGCCTTTGCAATGGGATCGGCATCAATCTGTGCCTGGTTCTGGTAAACCCCTACCACTTCGTAACCATAGAAAGCAAGCAACGGATGCCCAAC
>CAZMDP010000329.1:0-3819 GCA_964565015.1 uncultured Prolixibacteraceae bacterium
ATTGGAATTTTTTCGAAATATTGCGGCTTAACCTCGATAAAACCTCCGTTTCGCACTACACAAATCCCTCTCAGGAAATACCATACCGGTTTTGAGTTGAGTATGGCAAGCAGGTATTTATCGTTTGTGGGCAAAAAAACGGCCGGCGCATTTATCCACGCACCGGTTGTGTCGAACGAGAATTTATTGCTGCTTTGAAGATTGGGGAAAATAATTTTTGGCTGCCCAAACAGATCGTAATATGCACAATTGCGGAGTTCCCACCAGAATTCACCTTTGTCGAGACGCTTTTGTGCCCTTTCCTTAAATGGCATTAAATGTCTGAAAATCTCTGGATAAACCTCCTTCATCTTGTTCTCGAACAGGCTTTCATCACCTTCGCCAAACATTTTCCGTGTCGATTTGCTTTCAAAAGCAATCATCCATTTATCGGGAATTCCCGAATGCCATTTCCGGATGTCTTTGCCCTCAAAAACCGGTTTTAACACTTCCGATTCAGATATTCTGCGGTTTACAACAAAAGCTTCATTTAGCCCGGTTAATATTCCCCTGTAACATTTTCCGTAAATATCCCTGATGGTTTTATGGCCCTTCATTATTTCGAGAATATCATTGCCTTCGGCCAATCCAAAGTTCCAGTGATCGGCCAAAAGCGACATTCTGGGAAGAATGGTTACCTTAGGTGTCTGGTACATTTTCTTCTTGTCCGAAAAATCAGATTTTTCAATTTTCATGAATGAAAACCCATTGCCCGAAGGTTGATTTTTCGATGCAAGAATAATTACCGGATAGGTTGTGGCGTCATCAAATACGTTTACCGAGGTAAGATCCACATACTGCCGCACATCGAACCGTGAAGCGATAAATTCGCGTAAGCGTGCACCGGCAGCAGTTTTATCGAATGTGTTGCTGATAAAACATAACGTACCGCCTTGTTTAAGGAGTGAATGGGCAAGCTCGTAGAAATAGGAAAAAATGTCGCCACCCGGCGAAAAAACCTGATACTTTACCCTCAGGTAGTCTTTCATATACCCCAGTTCTTCGGCCCTGATGTATGGTGGATTTGCAATAACCATATCGAATCCTTCGAAATCGCCGTCTTCGGTTAATACCTCAGGAAATTCAAATCGCCATTCGAGTGCGTTTTCGAAAATCTGGTTGTTTTCGATGGTTTCTATCTCATGGCTGATTTTTTCAATTTCTTTTTCGAGCTTTATTCGTTCCAGGTCGTTTTTGTGGTCTTTCTTGCTGTGGTCACCATAAGAAGTTTCCGGTTCGAACAGGAAATTACCGGTAAATCTGTGGTACAGTTCATTGGTGAGTTTATTCAACCGTTTCCGTTTCGGATCGTCGCGGCCAATACCCGTCCTGAAATCGCTTTTAATTTGCTGGATAAGCATTTCGAGCGCCCTCTTCTGCTCCTTGTTGGTTGCATGTTTATAGTCGCGCACACAACTGCGATATGTTCCAATATTCCACTTTATACTTTTCAGCGATTTACTCAGATCGGCATCCAACCCAAACCTGCTTACCAGCGAATTACCGGTTTTAATGTTGATATCGATATTCGGCAGTGTTTCGAGCTCAGGTATTTCGGGGTTACTTTTCTGATCGGTACGGTAATACGCATTTTTAAGCAGTTCGATCCAAAGCCGCAATTGGCAAATCTTCACCGAATTTGGATTTACGTCAACCCCAAAGAGGCAATTTTCGATAATGACCTGCTTTTCGTGAAACAGAGCCTCCTGAACCCTCTGTTTTTCTTTGCTCTCGGGGTGGTATTGAAAATTCTCCCCATAATCGTCGGTAACGACCAATTCATCGTTGACAATTTCGACCTTATATTCCTTCAGCCATCTGCCGTTTCTGTCGCAGAGAAGGTTCAGGTCGCTTTTCAGGGCAATTATCTCGTTGAGCGCCGAAACCAGAAAATGGCCAGACCCCACGGCCGGATCACAAATACGGATGCTGTTGATGATTTCGTTGGCTTCTTTCCGGTCTGTAATATTATTATACAGTTCATTATAATCGGCGCAATTCCATCCCTTCACCCGGTTAAACTTCTGAAGGACAGTTGTCCGTATCGACTCGCGGCACATAAACATGGTAATAAATCCTGGCGTAAAAACCGCGCCTTCTTTATACCCGTTTATTTTTTCGAAAATAAGCCCCAAAACAGAGGCATTAATGAGGGTTTTGTTCTCTTCCTGAATCTCTTCCGACCCTTCGCTGCTGAAATCATAAGCATCGAGAAACGAAAACAGATATTCGAGACAACGTAGTTCGCCTGCCCGTCTTTTTCCGGTGCCATCGGTGAGTACAGTAGCCGGGTAAACCGGAAGCATATATTCGTCCATCAGGTTGCTGATAAAAAGCGTATGATGCTCTATATCTGATGGCTCGAATAAAGAACTGTTCAAATAGGGAATTTTCCAAAACCGCTGTCTTACCGATTCTACCCTATCGGCCTGTTTAACAGCCAGTACACTGAAAAACAACCGGTTGAGGTGATCGAATCCCGGTACCATTTCAAGGTTTAGGAATGACCAGCTTTTATCGCCCCTGTGGTAGCCTACAAGTTGCGCTTCGAGCAGTTTCAGGAACAAAATACGGTTCATCCATGTAATCACCAGTTCGAGCGCTGTATTAAACAAAACCTCATCGTGGGCTGTGCCATGTTTCAGGTGTTTGGGCAACCTCGTAAGTTTACCGTGACTTTCCAATTGAAGTATGGTATTCTCGATCAACGACCCCTGGTAACGATCAGCATCCTTTTTGCGGCCAATAATTATTCTGTTCCCTTTTTTAATTTCCTGAAGGCCCAGTATATGCAGTAATTCAGTGTAAAATTTCCGGTCAAGCGTATTGCTGTCATTTACAAACGGGAGCTTGAGCAAATGCTCGGGTGACAGAAGTTTAAAAATGGGTATAAGCTTCCTGTCGTCTTCTTTATTTGTGTTCCGAAAGATTTTTTCATAATCCCTGATATCGAACCGGGTATATTCAATCTCATTTTTTACCGATTCGATAAAAAGGTATGCTATTTCGCGATAGAAAAATTCGGTACCCGTTTCCGATAAGCGTTTCTCTTCAAATTCGGTGAATAGCTTTACCAGGTTTTTGTTTTCGGTTACCAACTTACTGATTTGCTGAACATCAAAAATATACCAGGTATATATATCGGTTGCAATCAGATGCTTCAATTCAAGATTTTTGTTTATGTACCTCTCACGGAGGAAATAGAGCAGGAGTTCCTGAAATGCTTTTGTATTGAGTTGCCCCTGCCTAATCATTTCGGGTTTGTTTGCTGGCTTTTTTGTTTCAATAATTACGCCAACCGGCGAACTTGAAGTTCTCCCGTTATGAATGACCAGATCGTTCCTGTCTTTTGTATTGACAAAATATCCGGGATGGTACCAAACAGTCCGCAGAAAATCCCTCACAAGATTTTTATGGAATTCTTCCGATTCATTTTCATTAACATGATCGAGCAGGTAAACAAGCCCTTTCCTGAATACCTCAATTCCACTCCTTCCGGGCTTTACCCTCAGAAACGCTTTATTGAGTGCATGACGCGGCTCCAATTGGTTTGGATACTTCATATAAACCTAAAAATGTTTGGCGGGTTAAAGATAGTTTATAGGGGCAAAAAAGAAAAATATTTTTAAACCATAGTACAAGTTATCCGACATACCAAAAATTCAGCAAAAAAGTATATGGAAAATGAATTCAACAATACTTGTAAATTACTCATTATCTGAAATATAGAATATTATCAAAATTTATCATGATAGAACCATAAATGATATTGAAAAAATC
>CAZMDP010000330.1:0-3805 GCA_964565015.1 uncultured Prolixibacteraceae bacterium
ATGGGCTACAGTCCCGAGCAGGTAGCCGACCTCGAAGCCACCATCAATCAAACCGATTGCGATTCGGTTATTATCGGAACGCCTATCGATCTGCAACGTCTGGTAAAGATCAATAAACCGGCCACACGGGTTTATTACGACCTCGAAGAGATTGGTTACCCCAAGCTGGAAGATGTCTTGGAAGGGTTTATAAAAAAGACCGGCCTGTAAATCCAAACAGGGCAGTCGCCTTTTGGCAGGTTCTCAACCGGGAAATAAAACTGATTGCCTTATTATTTTAAGGTTCAGGCAATAAGCCCCGATTCGAATTTCCTTTTCAGATTGAACAGGCTTTTCTGTTCAATTAATACGGCTATTTTGTTATTTTTGCACGTTCAATTTTTGAAACGCTATGAGCAAAAAAATAGTCGCATTCGGTGAATTGGTATGGGATATATTTCCCGATGGCAAACTATTGGGGGGCGCTCCGGTCAACCTGGTTTACAGGGTAAATTCATTTGGCGACGAGGGGATTTTGCTTTCGCGGATAGGCGACGACGACCTTGGGCACGAAGCATTGGAACAACTGAAAAAACTCGAAATTTCTGACCAGAATGTTCAGATCGATCCTGAATTTCCGACCGGTACAGCCCATGTAAAAATTGGCAGCGAAGGCCGCGCCGATTATATTATTGAGCCCGATATGGCTTTTGACCACATCGAATTTACCGCCGAAGCCCTTAAACTTGTCCGCAGCGCCGATTGCCTCGTTTTTGGCACATTGGTTCAGCGGTATGGGATATCAAAAAATACCCTTCGCGAACTCCTGAACGAATCGCCCGAACCTATAAAATACCTCGACCTTAAACTGCGGAAAAACTGCTACAGCCGCCCCGTGCTCGAAAGCAGCCTGCATGCGGCAAACATTCTGCGGGTGAAGGAAAACGAGCTTTATACGCTGAAAAGCGAACTTGGCTTGTTCGAATTTGAAACCAGAGAACTGGCCAAAGAGGTAATCAACGAGTTCAACCTCGATATTGTGCTGGTTACCAAAAGCAAGTCGGGGGCATGTGCCATTCTCAAAAACGGCGATTATTTCGAGGATCCGGGTTATAAAATGGACATAATCGACACGGTTGGTTCGGGTTCGGCGTTTTCAGCCGGTTTTTTGCATATTTATCTTGACAATCAGGATGTTGAGGAAGCCCTAAAATTTGCCAATGCCGCCGGAGCTGCAACCGCTGCAACACACGGGGCAACTTCGTTGGTCACAAAAAAGAGAATAACTGAGCTGATGCGAAAGGGTGAACGCCGATAATGTATATCTTTATGGGCGAATCTGATCAACTTTTTGCATTATGACAACAAACCGTAGAAATTTCCTCCGCACAACATCTATTGCAGCCGCAGCAATTTCTGTGGGCGGGCCTATAAAAGCCGCTACCTATACGGGCGCTCCTTCCGATAAGCTCAATGTCGGCCTGATTGGGGTCAGGAATATGGGGTTTGGCATTCTCGAAAGGCACATGGAAACCGGATTGGTCAATTGCGTGGCCTTGTGCGATGTGGATAAGAACCTGCTCGACAAAAGAGCTGCCGACGTATTGAATGCCTACGGACAGAAACCAAAGCTATACGGCGATTTCAGGAACCTTCTCGAAAACAAGGAGATCGACGCGGTTATAATCGGTACCCCCGACCACTGGCATTGCCTGCAAACCGTTTATGCCTGCGAAGCCGGAAAGGATGTATATGTTGAAAAACCGATGGCCAATTCCATTGCAGAGTGCGATATCATGGTAAAGGCTGCCCGGAAATATAACCGTATTGTGCAGGTTGGCCAGCAACAGCGCAGCGGAAAGTACTGGCAGGAAGTAAACCGGATCATCAAGGAAGGAAAAATTGGCAAACTCCGCAAAGTCAACATCTGGGGCAATTTCAATTATGGAGTGGGGCAGCCCAAACAGCCCGACCAGCCTGTGCCCGAAGGCGTCGATTTTGATATGTGGCTGGGCCCTGCGCCGCTGAGGCCATTCAACCCGGCCCGCTTCCACGGGAGCTGGCGAATGTTCTGGAACCATGGCGGCGGGTTAATGACCGACTGGGGCGTGCACCTCATCGATATGGCTTTCTGGGCAAAGGATATGGTGGTACCGCCAAAAATCACCATGGCATCGGGCGGAAACCTCTCTTTTGAAAACAACGACCACGAAACCTTCGATACCATGTCGGTAATATGGCAGCACGACGATTTTATCGTTACCTGGGAACATACGGCCGGAACGCAAAACGGCCCCTGGGGGAAAAACTATGGCCTGGCTTTTATCGGCGATAATGCAACCATCGTGGTTAACCGCGAAGGTTATAAGGTTATTCCTGAATGGGACAATACAAAAAAGATAAATAAAGCCGAACCTGTGGAGGTTCCGATGAAAGGTGAAAACCATGGTGAGCACGTGGCGAATTTTATCGAATGTGTGAAAAGCCGGAAATCGCCCGCCTGCACACCCGAGAAGGGAAGGGCAGTGGCCATTGCTGCACACGCTGCAAACATTGCAGTGCGCACCGGCGATAATCTGCTTATGTGGGACGAAAGCAAAAGTAAATTTATCAATTCCGAGAAAGCCAATAAAATGGTGGTTCCCGAATACCGAAAACCATGGGAATTACCTGTTGTATAATCATTTAAAACATAAGACTGAAATGATACAGACAAACCGACGTAACTTTATCCGTCAAACTACGATTGCTGCAGCGGGTATTTTGGCGGCTCCCTCGTTGTTCGCACAATTGTCGGCCCGTAAATTGCCTGCAATGGGATTTATTTCGGGTATCGTCAGCAATTTTCTGAAAGAAGATTGGAAAGGTACGCTCGCCTCGCTTGCCGCAATGGGTTACAACGAAATGGAGGGCGGCTGGAACCTTGGCAGTTCGCCACAGGAATTGCTGCAATACTGTAAAAGCTTGGGAATACGTCCGGTAGCCGGTGGACTGGGGCTGGTTCAACTGCTCGAAGATACCCGGAAACATATCGACCGGGCGCTCGAATGTGAAAACGAATTTCTGGTGTGCTACTGGCCCTGGCTCGACGGCGCCGATAATATTACCGTTGAACAATGCAGGCAATCGGCCGATACGCTCAACAAGATCGGCGAAATGTGTAAAAAATCGGGCCTGAAATTTTGCTGGCACAACCACGATAAGGAATTTCTGAAGGATACCGGCCAGGGGCTGCCGTTCGATTTACTCATGAAATGGGTCGATCCGGAGTTGGTGAGCGTCGAATTGGATATCTATTGGGTGAAAAAAGGTGGGGCCGATCCGCTCGAAACCCTGAAAAAATATGCGGGGAGATATACCATACTCCACCTGAAAGATATGGATAACGAAACCGACAGGAGTTTTGCCTGTCCGGGCGATGGGATTATCGATTTCGAACCCATCCTCAAAGTTGCACTCGATCAGGGCATTAAGCACTATTTTGTTGAACGCGACGGCGAAACCGATGGCATCAACTGCCTGCAAAACAGCGCAAACTATCTGCAGCAGCTAAAACTATAGGAAGAAGTATTGTTAAATTTGTCCTTTTTGGTAACCCGGAAGGCCTGTTTTCAGTTTAATAACAAAAAACTGGTTGGTTATGAAAACAACATCTGTCAAGCTGATGAAAGGTTTAACTGAAAACCTTTGGCAGCAATACCTTCGGCGCGTGCCCTATGCCCGCACCTATTCCGAAATGGTCACCGAAAGGGGCGGAAAGGTAGTACACGATCATATTGCCTTCCGAACTTTCAATACAAATACCGGCGAACAACCATCGGGGATT
>CAZMDP010000331.1:0-3793 GCA_964565015.1 uncultured Prolixibacteraceae bacterium
TTATATGGTCATGTACCTGGTCGAGAATTGTCTGTGCCAGGTGGATTGCCGATTTTATTTCTTCTTTGGAAGGCATAAAATATCTTGGCCCCGGATATCTTTCAGTCTGATAATAATCGTTAACCATTATAAGGTCTTTGATTTCAACATCTTTCCATTCAATATAACCTGAAACATAATTAAACAACACATCCAGAGAGTGAGTCCGCGGAATTTTTTCACCATTTAAGGCATATACTGCTTTCAATGATTTTTCGATAGCCTGTTGAATGTCAATTGCTATTACGTCAGTGTAGTGATTTTCCCTGTCAAGCAGGATGGCAGTTTCAATATCCCTGCCTGCAAATTCAAACCATTCGTATGCAAGCTTTTTATTAGGCATAAATAATACTACCTTTGGTTATAATCTCTTTATAAAACAAATCACCATCGTTTATCCGCTGATTTATTCTTTCCTGGCTGTCGACTATTATATCGATTGGTATGTTGCAGCTTTTTATAAGGTTCCAAAGTTTTAGTTTGAGGTCGAGCCTGAAATTTCTAATTTCTGCGGGTTCAATATCTTTTATTATCAGGATATCGATATCGCTTTCTTCATCAGGTTTTCCGTATGCATACGAGCCAAAGAGAATTATCTTTTCTGGTGAAGTTTTTTTTAACTCTTCAATAATAAGCGGTATGTATTTTTTACCTCTCATATTCAGTTTAAATGCTATAACAAATATAGTGAATAATTTAATGCCTGGAGGCCTCCATTGTTGCTGGCGCCCATGAATTCAGGAGTTTTTCAGTATGCCTGTCGAATTCTTCGGGAGTGAAATTGACACTTGGTTTCTGTGCAATGCTTTCCCTTAAGTGCTTTTCATTTGCGGGATTCATCGTAAGGTATGTCGTTTCGTCCGGATCTGATGACATAGTATTGGTAATATCCTTGCCTTTGAAAAGTTTCTTTATGGTATCCATTTCTCCCTGCATTTTCTGAATATATACAAAGTTAATGTCTTTTATTAATCCTTCCGCTGGTGCTGTATCAGCTCCGCTGGTCTTTGGTTGCCATCCTTTGCGAACGGGTACTATTCGTGCAATCGTGGCTAACTTTTATGCACTCAGTAACCATTTCCAGGCAGGAATAACGGGTATGCTATATCCGTCAGTTTCAATAGTTTCTTCTTCGTCTTTTGTAATGATTATCATGTTCCTGACTTCAATTTGTCCGGCCATTTTGAGCAGTGCGTTCACCTCCCGGTTTCGTGTTTCCGGATCGGATACACTGTAGGAAACCTGCACTGCCAGCTGAAGGTCTGACACATAAAAATCAACTTCAATGCCCCGTTGATAAAAGTAAAGATCATCACCATACCATTGGTGTAAGCTGATAGCCACAAGATTTTCGAGCAGTGAGGTAACCGGGTCAATTAAAAACAGGTTAAGTATGCCATTGTCAACAAAATAGTATTTCTTATTCGATTCCTTTTCAGCTAATTTGGCACAAATGTTTTCGACCTGAAACACGAGCCAGGTTTCTTTTAAATATCCAATATAGTCGATAACCGTGTCGGTACTGATTTTTTTTCCTGCTGCCGAGACAATGTTTGCCAACCGGTTGAACGAAGTGGGTTGTTTTACACTTTCGGCTAATTTGCGGATAAGTACACGTAAGGCATAATCGTTTCGAATCTGATAACGGGTAATTAAGTCGCCAAAAAATATTCGCTGGTATAAACTGCTTAACCAGGTTCGTTTATCGGCAAGTTGTACCACTTCGGGTAAGCCACCAAACCTGAAATAGCTCTCGAAGGACTTTGTAATTTCAGTCAGATGACGGTACACTGCATTTTTGTCGTTAAAATCGATATCTGATAAGTTAAGATATTCGCGAAAAGAAAAAGGATACACATTCCGGATGACATACCGGCCACCCAATGTGGTGGCTATTTCGCTGCTTAGCATGCGTGCATTGCTTCCGGTAATATACACCCTGTATCCCTGATCGGCCAGACGGCGGGCAAATTTTTCCCATTTTTCAACGATCTGTATTTCATCCAGGAAAAAGATCGGTTTGTGATCGTACATCTCTTCGTAACAGACTTTAATAAGATCAAGGTCATCGGTATCCAAAGATGCAATACGATCATCCTCAAAATTAAAATAAAGCAACTCCGCGGGCGAATGTCCTGCATTGATAAGATGCCTGATTTGCTGAAACATAAGATACGATTTGCCCACACGCCTCAAACCAACCAATACATAATTGAGTTTATCTTCTATGGTGTAAGGCCTTTCAATAAAGCTAACCTCCGCAATCTTTTGTTGATATTCGGCAATTAATATTTTAATAGTATCTTTCTTCATGATGGGTTATCGAATATACAAGATAAAAATAGTTATAATTATCGAATATACAAGATAGTTTGAAGTTTTTTGCTACGAATGCAGGGTGAATGAAAAGGTATCAGGTATCAAGACATTAGACATCAGACATCAGACTTTAGACTTTAGACAAAAATATTGATGATGGGTTGTTGGTAAGAATGTACGAATGATTTAATAATACGAATATGGATTGACATCGATTTCACGGATTAGAACGGTTTGGCTTTACTGATTGGGGGATGGAGTTTCCCCACAGAATTCGGTTGACCGAGCAAAAAATCATCAGAAATTGTTCGTAATGTTTTTTTGAAAAATTCGATATCGGGTGATGTTAAAAGCCAATTTACGTTTTCAAGCCATTCAACAGGAAACGTATACAATCGTTCTTCAACATCAATCTCGTTTATGATTGTCTTTTCTTTTGCATGCATAAACATTTCATTCCAGTTAAAGGAATAATTAAGTGCCATATGCACAATGTCGAAAACATCTTTTGGTTCATCGCGTCCAACAATTGCTGTAAGTTTATTTGTCAGGATGTTCTCCGGAGTATCTATCCTTCCAAATCGGTAAACCAATGGAGTTCCGGGATAATATTCAACATCGTTTACAAATTCAATTTTGAGCGTCGTATCACCTTCAGTTATAAAAAAACGGGAATAGTCTTCTGTAAATAAGGATTGTTGTATATCGACATTAAATTTTCCGGCCATTTTATTTTTTATGATGGCCATGTATTGTGGGTAACGATTGTCGGCATTAATAAAGAAATCGAGGTCTTCGCTCAACCGATGGTTAAGATAAAAGCGTCCAAGTGCAGTACCTCCGGTAAGGTAAAACGGAAGGTCAAGCGTAAGCCACCAGGAAAGGAATTTATCCTGTAACTGGTATAACTTGCTGTAATCTTTTTCGGATGAATTCATATTTCTTTCGTAATGCCGGTGATCTAAGCTTGTTAACCGTATTGCTTGTTAATAATTTCTGAACTTCATTGGGGGTAAACAATTGGATGATAGTGAACCAGGAGTATGATTCGACTATTTTCTGAAATAGCATCTCTTTGGTATAATGACCTGCAAGTCTCTTTTCTCCTTTTAAAACAGCTTCAATTTCTTCAGGAGGAATAGGGTAGTCCCAGAGAATTTGTTTTAACAGTTTATTTCTTTTTGCGGTATCCATGCCTTGCGAATGCGTTCTTAACCATGCAAATATAATGATTTACAGGAATCAATAAATTGCTTCAATAATGTGGTTGTTTGTTTAGCCGCGATTGTGAATGATTATTTAGCCACGAATATGATTTTTTATTTAGCCACGAATGCACGAATGGATATTTATGGGTGAATATATTGGGCACGGATGCATGAATGATTTAATAATACGAATATTGATTGACATCAATTTCACGAATGGGTTTTTA
>CAZMDP010000332.1:0-3793 GCA_964565015.1 uncultured Prolixibacteraceae bacterium
GGGAGTATTGAATATATTTGTAAAGTACAATAATTTTATGGTTAAAAAGAAAGAGGGATGAAAACGCTGCTGACAATATTTTTTGCGCTTACGCTGGTTACCATGCAGGCATTCCCGCAAACCGGCAACGAGAAGGCTATTCTTGCCACGCTCGACAGGTATTACGAAAAGTGCGTGCAGGACTGGGATATTCCGGGCATGTCGGTTGCCATCGTGAAAGATGGGAAGGTTATTTTCAGCAAAGGTTACGGGGTAAAGGAAGCGGGCAAAAATGAACGTCCCGACGGCAACACCATGTATGCCATCGCTTCCAACTCGAAAGCTTTCACGGCTTTCATTTTAGGGCAGCTGGTTGACGAAGGCAAATGCACATGGGACGACAAAGCAAAAAAATATCTGCCCTGGTTCGAAGTGTACGACCCTGTGGTTAGCAGCCAGGTAACCCTGCGCGACCTGCTCAGTCACCGGGTTGGACTGGGTACTTTCAGCGGAGATGTAATATGGTATAAATCTGACCTTACGGCAAAAGATATCCTGCTCAGGGCAAAACACCTGCCGCCGGCTTTCGGGTTCAGGGCCGGGTATGGCTATTCGAACCTGATGTACCTTGCCGCTGGTGAAGTTATCCGCGAAATTACCGGTAAAAGCTGGTTCGAAAATGTTCAGGAGCGCATCCTTAAGCCACTGGGCATGAACCGCACAACCATTTACCCTGCAGCGCTTCCGGGGTTTGGCAACGTGGCTACGCCCCATGCGCGTGTTAACGATAAAAACATCCCCATTGAATATACCTCATGGACCGAAATTGCCGCCATGGGAGGGCTTATTGCCAGTGTGAACGATGTGGCGCAATGGATGATCCTGAACCTCAACCACGGAAAATGGAACGACCGCACACTTTTGTCGGCTTCATCGCTGAACCTGATGTGGACGCCCCACAACAACCGCGTGGTTGACCATACGCGCAGCAACGATTTCAACAGCCACTTCAATGGTTACGGCCTCGGATGGAACCTGCGCGATTATCACGGACGCCTGTTTGTGGGCCACACCGGCGGTTACGATGGCATGATTTCGGCCGTATCGATGCTTCCCGATGAAAAACTGGGCGTAGTAGTGCTTACCAACGGCATGAAAAGCCCCTATATGGCGGTTACCTACCAAACCCTCGATGCATTTATAGGTGTTAACCAGGGCAAGGATTGGAGCGCCGAACTGCTTGAACGTACCGAAACGCGCGAGAAAAACGATACCCGCATTGCCGACCGGAAAGCGGCGCAGGTATTGAACACACGGCCTTCGCTCCCACTCGAAAAATATACCGGCACCTATCTGTCCGACATTTACGGCGAAATCAGGGTAAAACTTGAAAATGGCCAATTAAAACTGGAGATGGAACACTCGCCCGAACTCTCGATGACTTTAAAACATTTTCATTACGATGTATTTGAGATACAATGGGATTACGAACAGGCCTGGTTCCAGTTTGGTACGGTAAAATTCAATACCGACAATTACCTGAAAGTAACCGGAATAGATTTTGATGTACCCAACGACGATATCTTCTTTGAAGAATTAAAACCTCGAAAAATAAACTGATTATGTTGCCCATAGAAACAGACCTTGAAAAAATAGAGCGACTTGCCATAAAGCGCGAAAACGAGAACTTTGCTTTCAGGATGTTCCTGAAAAGCCTTGATGATAAAGAGGTTGACAGGATTGTTCACCGGCTGCACAGGGAGGTTACCCGCCAGATAGATTGCCTCGAATGCGGGAATTGCTG
Source organism: uncultured Prolixibacteraceae bacterium (assembly GCA_964565015.1). Classification (GTDB taxonomy): domain Bacteria; phylum Bacteroidota; class Bacteroidia; order Bacteroidales; family Prolixibacteraceae; genus UBA1413. The sequence goes on from CAZMDP010000332.1 coordinate 1,784, forward strand.
CAATTCGCTGGTCCCGAGGGTGAAAGAGGAAGAAATCAGTTTTCTGGCCGGCCTCGATAATGTTCCGGTTGAAGAATTTATAGCCAATCATATTGAAGAGGATAAATACGAGGGCAGCCTTTTTCTGAAAGCTACGCCATGCCGTTACCTCGACGGGAAAGCATGCACCATTTACGAAAACCGCCCGAAAGAATGCAGGGAATACCCCTACACGCACCGGCGGGGTTTTGTATTCAGGTCGCTAAGCATGATTACAAACTATGCCATCTGCCCCATCGTATTTAATATAATGGAAAACCTGAAGGCCGAACTCGAATTTAAAGAGGCCGGTGATGAAGAAACTTCAGGGCTTCAGCAGTAGCTTTCAGGGTCGGCTCAATGCTGAGCGGGCCGCCCACCGCACCCTGCATCCACACCTGAGGTACCAATCGGCCCTGAGTGTACATGCGGTTAATTTCGCTTGCCAGGTTTTTCCCTTTTACCTGTTGTCCGATCTGAAAATCGATTATCAGGCCTATGGGGTAATTCGACAGGTAAAGCGGATTGTCGATCATATGCGAATAAATGGCCAGTATGGGTTCGTCGTTACCCCCGAGTATTCCAGCATAGTAGGTGTTCCATACCTCTTTGGCAATGGCTATTACCTGGTTTTTCAAAGCTGAGGCAGTAGCATCCGGATTGGCGTACATCCATTTCCAAACCTTCATATCGACCAGCGAAACGCCCATAATTTCGTAACATGCCCAGAAATTATCGAGCGCCATAAGGTGTTCTTTGCTGGCGTCGGGCTCCGATAAGCCAAGCAGCTCGAGGTCGCGCTTCTGGAACATAAATGCAGTGGCTTCGGTAAAGGCGGTATTCGGAACTCCGTTCAACATATAATAATCCACATCGTTCATGGTAATGGTCTGTTCGACACAGTGCCCCAGCTCATGAATGGCAATGTTGTAACCTTTATAATCCATGCCTCCGCTCCCAATGCGTGTGCGCAGATGGGCTATGTCGTTGCGCATAGCTGCGCCCCATGCGTGTCCCGCCCCGCGCGAGGCATCCACGGTAATCAGAGAGGCTATACGCTGTGCTTCGGATGCGGTCCACCCAAGTTTCATAAGTATATTCGGGAGGTCTTTTCTGAACGCTTCCGTATCGGGGTATTTTTTACTGGTTACAGCAGTGAGTTTATCTTCGGAAATGCCTCCGGCCGATTTGAAACCATTGTACCAGATATCGAAAGGTTCCAATGGCCGCCCAAGCCGTTGGCCGATATAAGCAGCAACCTCCTTCACAAGAGGGGATGATACAAACTCTACAAATAACTTCTCAACATCCTCCTGCGGAATTTCCATCGATTCTTCGAATGCGCGGGCAATATATGTGGGGAAATTGGGGCTGTAGGCATCGATCGCCCGCATAGCTTTGAAATTATCGAGAAGTACCTGATAACGCTTATCGGGTTCGGGTGTGGCCTCAACTTCAGAACCGTTACTGAAAAGCTTATTGCTTTCGGGCGCCCACACATAAGCATTGCTGTTGATTACCTGCTGTGGAATGGTTTGATCGATAATCCGCTGCATGACGCGGTAAATCATACGTTGTTTCTCCAGTCCATTATCGGCGGCATAATTCGATTTCAACTCGTCGCGCAATCCCCAGTGCGAAATCAGTATCATCCCTTCCGGGAAAAGTTTTTCGCCGTTGCCGTTTAGCAGATTGCCCATATAAATGTTGTAATCCGAAATGTAAGCATCGGCACTTGTGAGCACTTTTGAGGCATTCTGGATAACATCGGCTGGCACGCGCGAAGTAAACTGGTCGCCCATGCGCGCATAAGCCCATTGTTGCCTGCTCCAGTTTGCCCCATTTTCCGTTTTCTCTTTCAGCGAATAAAAGGGGAAATTCAAAGCGGTGATGAATGCAATTTTGTTGGCAAAAAAATCATCGGTAAGGTGGGCCGAAGGATTGTAACTGCCAAACATCATATCAATCTGTTCGATGGGCGGCCCTTCGAGG
>CAZMDP010000333.1:0-3781 GCA_964565015.1 uncultured Prolixibacteraceae bacterium
ACCCGCGAACTGCTGCCCGATGTCATCAAGTGGGTAACATTTGCAAGCACGGCATGGTATGAAGGTGGTTTTTTTTACAGTGCTTATCCCGAACCTAAAGCCGGAAGTGCACTTTCGGGGAGCAACGAAAACCATATTGTGCGGTACCATAAACTGGGAACCAATCCGGAAAATGATCCTGTAATATTTGCAAGTCCCGATTTCCCGCGCCAGACTAACCGTGCATTCGTGACTTTCGACAGGCGTTTTCTGTTACTTGCACCGAGCCGGGGCACTTCAGGAAATGCGTTGTTTTTCAAAGAACTTTCCAAAAAAGACCAGAGGTTTGTTCCCATCATGGAAGCCTTTGAATTTGATCTTAATGTAATCGATAATGTTGGGGACCATCTTTTTATCCTTACCAATTACAAAGCGCCAAAATACAGGTTAATTAAGGTTGATACCAAATCGCCTTCGGAAGAAAACTGGACCGAAATTATTCCTGAAAAAGAGGATGTGCTTCGTTCGGTAAACCTGGTAGGTGGGAAAATTTCGGCTACCTACATGAAAGATGCATACAGCCAGGTGGAAATATACAATTACGACGGTGGTTTTGAATATGTGCTTAAATTACCGGGGATCGGGACAACAGGTGGCCTTTCGGGTGATAAAGACGATAGTGAGGCATTTTACAGTTTTACCTCGTTTAACACACCCGGCGAAATTTACCGCTACGATATGGATACGCAGGAAACTACACTTCATTACAGGCCCGAGGTGAAATTCAACCCAGATGATTTTCAGGTTGACCAGGTTTGGTACCAAAGTAAAGACGGAACAAAAATTCCAATGTTCCTTTTCTATAAAAAAGGGATGTCGCGTAACGGAGCCAATCCAACGCTGCTATATGGTTACGGGGGATTCAATATTTCACAAACTCCCGGATTTTCTGTTCAAAGGTTGTTTTTCGTTGAAAGAGGAGGCATTTTGGCAATTGCCAATATACGAGGGGGCGGCGAGTATGGAAAAGAATGGCACGAAGCAGGTACAAAACTGAAAAAACAAAATGTTTTCGACGATTTTATTGCCGCTGCTGAATTCCTGATCAAAGAAAAATATACTTCTTCAAAAAAACTTGCCATTCAGGGAGGATCTAATGGCGGCTTGCTGGTTGGCGCAGTTGCAAATCAACGCCCCGAACTATTCAGGGTAGCATTACCTGCCGTTGGCGTAATGGATATGTTGCGTTACCATAAATTTACCATTGGCTGGGCATGGGCCGGTGATTATGGCACAAGCGAAGAAAGCGAAGAAATGTTCAGGTACCTTTTATCATACTCTCCCTATCATAACATCAGGCCGGTAGCATACCCTGCCACACTGGTTACCACAGCCGACCACGACGATAGGGTTGTTCCGGCACACTCTTTTAAATATATTGCAAGGTTGCAGGAATTAAACACCGGAAAACTGCCTGTGCTAATCCGTATTGAAACAAAAGCCGGCCATGGTGCAGGTAAACCTACGGCCAAAATTATCGAAGAACAAACCGATATTTGGGCATTTACCATGTACCATCTGGGGATGACGAAATAAATGGATATCAGGTTTTTAGTAATCGAAGGGAATATCGGAGCAGGGAAAACCACCCTGGCAACCCGCTTAAGCAAAGATTTCAATGCAAAACTTGTATTGGAACAATTTGCCGACAATCCCTTCCTGCCAAAGTTTTATGCCGATAAAGAGCGTTATTCATTCCCACTTGAACTTTCCTTCCTGGCCGACCGGTACAATCAGATTAAAAAAGAGATGCTCCATCTCGATCTGTTTCATAACATGATCATTTCGGATTATTATTTTACCAAATCTGCAATTTTTGCCGGAAACACCCTCCAACAGGACGAGTACAGGCTTTTCAGACGTTTATTCAATATTGTTTTCGAATCGTTACCCAAGCCCGATCTCTATGTTTATTTACATGCCGATGTTAAGAAGCTCTTAAAAAATATTGAGAAAAGGGGGAGGGAGTATGAAAAGCTTATTGATGCCAAATATCTGGAGACAATTCAACAGGGGTATTTTGAATATTTCAAGCAAATAACGCAGTTTCCAATAGTCGTTATTGATATAAATGGTATAGATTTTGTAGAAAATAATTCCGATTATGAACTTATCAAGAATCAAATCTTTAACAAAGATTTTAAATCAGGCTTAAATCGAATAATTCTTTAACCAATTTTAGGGAGTAATTTTTTAAAATTTTAATAAGTAATATATATTTGTAAAAATTGGAACAAATTTAAAATCAAATAATTTAAGCGTGCTATGACTACAAAATTGAGAACTTTAGGTGTGTTTGTCCTGGCCATTTTCCTGTTATCGGGATGCGCCGGGCTAAAAAAGATGAAGAAGAATGCGAACCAGATCCAGTTTAAGGTAACTCCGGAAGTGCTGGAAACCCATGCTGGAAAAGTTGATCTTGCTATTGACGGCAGGTTTCCTGCAAAATACTTCAACAAAAGGGCAACTTTGACTGCCACTCCCGTATTGAAGTATTCAGGCGGTGAAACAGCTTTCTCTCCGGTAACCGTTCAGGGCGAAAGGGTTCAGGGCAACAACAGGGTGATATCTTTCTCGAATGGCGGAAACTTTTCGTATAAAGATGTGACCAATTTTACCGATGCCATGCGTTTGTCTGATCTCGAACTGAGAATGACTGCCACACGTAAGGCGCAACGGCTCGACTTCGATCCAGTAATTATCGGCAAAGGCGTACTCGCCACCAGTACCATGGTTGCCAATGTGCCAAAACCAATCCTAGGGGTAAGGCGCGAGCCCAACAATACCGGAAAGTACGATCCTTACATTGATCCATTCCAGAGAATCGTCCCTGATGAAATGCTGGCCGACATCTACTATCTCATCAATCGTGCTGAAGTTCGTAAAGAAGAGATTTCGAAAGATGACATTCAACAGTTGATCCAATATACTATTGCAGCCTACCAAAACGAGCGGAAAGACCTCAAAGGCGTTCAGGTGTCAGCTTATGCATCGCCCGATGGTGCTCTCGATTTCAATACACAGCTCTCTGCTCAGCGTGAGCGTACATCATCCGGGTTCCTTGCCGGCGAATTGAAGAAAGCCGGCGTAAATGTCGATCTCAGGACCCGCTACACCCCCGAAGATTGGGAAGGTTTTAAAGAAAAAGTTCAGGCTTCGAACATTCAGGATAAAGAGCTCATCATCCGTGTACTTTCTATGTACACCGATCCCGAAGTTCGTGAGCGCGAAATCAGGAATCTTTCGGCTGCCTTTACCCAGCTGGCCGATGAAATCCTTCCGCAGTTGCGTCGTGCAAAACTGCTCACCACTGTTGACCTGATCGGGAAAACCGACGAAGAGATACTTGCGCTCGCCGAATCAAATCCGTCGGCCCTTAATCCGGCTGAACTGCTTCATGCCGCTACCCTTGTTGACGATCTCGACAGGAAACTGAAAATTTACAACTCGTTCCAGACTGTTTATCCAAACGACTGGAGGGGACCCAACAATGCAGGTTATGTACTCTCACTTCAAATGAAATATGCCGATGCAAAACCATTGTTCGAAAAAGCGGAAAGGCTTAGAAACAATGAGCCGATCATTAAAAACAACCTTGGTGCCGTAGCATTGGTCGAAGGCAATATCCAGAAAGCTGAAGAACTCTTTGGTGCAGCTTCGGGTGCAGGCAATGAAGTAAATTATAACCTCGGCATTGTAAGCCTGAAAATCCATGCTGTATTCCGGATATAGCTGGAGACCC
>CAZMDP010000334.1:0-3766 GCA_964565015.1 uncultured Prolixibacteraceae bacterium
CTATTATCCAGCTACTTAGCAGTAAAAACAACAGCAAAAATATGGATCTCATCATATAGACTATTGATTTTCATTTATAAACCATAATAGTACAGATAATTCGTAAAACATCCAAATTTTTTCATTCAGGCTAAATATTACCGATCGGTGTGTATTTAAATCCAGAATTTTTAACTTTATCTGCGAATAATAAACCTGTTATGAAGCCAATAATTCCGATCCTTTCACTTATTTTCATCCTTTTTGGTTGCACCAAGCCAAAAACTGAAAAAAAGATAACAAACTATGTAAGCAACCGTTCTCCACTGGTTGAGATTTCCTTTTTAGAACTTCTACCAGGAGCCATAGAACCCGATGGATGGCTCCGAGAAATGCTAATACGTCAAAAAAATGGTGCCACAGGTCATCTCGACCAGTTGTACCCGCAAGTGATGGGTCCCCGCAATGGCTGGCTTGGCGGCGATGGCGATCAGTGGGAGAGAGGACCCTACTGGCTCGATGGCTTGGTTCCGCTGGCATATATCCTTAAAGATGAATCGTTAATCGCCAAAACAAAACCCTGGATCGAGTGGGCGCTTAACAGCCAGCAACCCGACGGGTATTTTGGGCCATCAACTGATTATGAACCCGAAAGGGGATTGCAGCGGAACAACAGTCGCGACTGGTGGCCCAAAATGGTGATGCTGAAAGTATTGAAACAGTATTATTCAGCTACTGGTGACGAAAGGGTAATCGAGTTGTTTACCAATTATTTCCGCTACCAGTTACGGCAGCTACCTGAAACCCCGCTCGGACATTGGACTTTTTGGGGCGAATTCAGGGCCTGCGACAACCTGATGATGGTGTATTGGCTTTACAACGTTACAGGCGAATCATTCCTGCTCGAGCTTGGGGACCTGTTATACAGTCAGGCTTTCGATTTTACTTCCTCCTTTCTGAATGGTGATCATCTGCCCCGTTTGGGTAGTCTCCATTGCGTGAACCTGGCACAGGGGATTAAAATGCCGGCAGTGTATTATCAGCAACACCCCGAAGAGAAGTACCTTAACGCAATCAGAAAGGCGTTTGCCGATATCAGGAAATTTCATGGACAGCCACAGGGTTTGTATGGAGGCGACGAAGCTTTGCACGGGATGAACCCGACTCAGGGCTCCGAATTGTGTTCGGCGGTCGAAATGATGTTTTCGCTCGAAAACATTTTGATGATTACGGGTGATGTGCAGTATGCCGACCACCTTGAAAAAATCGCATTTAATGCTTTGCCGGCGCAGATTGCCGATGACTTTATGACCCGTCAATACTTCCAGCAACCTAACCAGGTAATGATTACACGCGGGATGCGGAATTTCGACATTAACCACGATGGCACCGATCTGTTGTATGGGCTGCTGGCAGGTTACCCTTGCTGTACCTCGAATATGCACCAGGGGTGGCCAAAGTTTACGCAAAATTTGTTCTATGCTACGCCCGACAACGGAATTGCTGCACTGGTATATGCCCCGTCGAGGGTAAAAGCAAAGGTTAGCACTGGAACCGAAGTAATCATCTATGAAAAAACCAACTATCCGTTTGAGGAAAATATTCTTTTTGAATTCACCATAACAGGAAATGGCCAAACCGTGGAATTTCCCTTTTACCTAAGGCTGCCCTTATGGTGCAGCGATCCGGAAATCAGGCTGAACGGGCAGCCTATTCCTTATGCCCAACACAATAATATTGTCAGGATTGAGCGGGAATGGAATTCGGGCGATAATATTGAGCTTGTTTTTCCGATGAAGCTGGAGTTCAGTACATGGTATGAAAATTCGAAGGCGGTTGAGCGTGGCCCCTTGGTTTACGCGCTGAAAATAGGGGAGAAATGGACCAGGGTTGCCAATACTAAAGACCCTGAAATCTACGGGGATTATTTTTTCGAAGTTATTCCAACCACACCCTGGAATTATGGGTTGCCAGCTTCATTATTGAATAATCCTGACGAAATGTTCAGGGTTGTAAAACAGGAAAACATTGCCGCATTTCCCTGGAACACCGAAAATGCACCTCTCGAAATCAGGACAAAAGGGATAAAGATTCCATCGTGGCAACTTTATCAGGAGATGGCCGGCCCGCTCCCATGGAGTAATATGTACAAAATTGAACTGGGGAATGATCCGGTGGAGGAAGAAATAACACTCATCCCTTATGGGTGTACCACGTTGAGGATAAGTGAGTTCCCGGTATTGAGGGGAAGGTAGGAAGTTGGCAGCGGCAGAAATAAGTTGACAGTTAATAATAAAGCTAAGAATAAATTGATTGACTATGTACAACCGTCGTAATTTCATAAAATCAACAACCCTGGCCGGGATTGGGGCAGGGCTAACATCTTTTTCGTTCCCTGCGGTTAAGGAGATAAATAATGGTAAGCGAATCGGGATAATTGGACTCGATACATCGCACAGCATTGCTTTTACACGAGAGTTCAACAGCGAAGAACCAGACCCTGCCCTTCACGGTTACCGGGTGGTGGCAGCCTATCCACACGGTAGCCGCGATATCGAATCGAGCGTGTCGCGTATTCCCGGATATACTGATGAAATCCGGAAATTTGGGGTAGCTATTGTCGATTCCATTGAGGCGCTCTTAGCCACGTCGGATGTTATTTTGCTGAATACCAACGATGGTAGGTTGCACCTTGAACAGGCACTTCCTGTCATCAGGGCCGGTAAACGTTTTTTTATCGATAAGCCGATGACAGCCTCTCTGAAAGATGCAATAACAATTTTCGATGAAGCCAACCGATTGAAAGTTCCTGTTTTTTCATGCTCGTCGTTGCGTTTCATGGAAAATGCACAAAAAGCAGCACGGGGCGAATTCGGGAAAATATTCGGGGCTACTGCCTGGAGCCCGGCTACCATTGAGAAAACTCACCCCGATTTGTTCTGGTATGGCATACATGGAGTCGAAACCCTGTTCACGGCTATGGGGAAAGGGTGTAAAAGCGTTTCCCGTTTTTATTCCGAAGGCGCCGATGTGGTTGTGGGAACCTGGGCCGATGGGCGAATGGGTACTTTTCGTGGACTTCGTGAGGGAAAAACCGATTACGGTGGTGTAGCTTTTACCGAAAAAGGGGTAGTCAATATGGGTCCCTATCAGGGATATAAACCTTTACTGATGGAGATTGCCCGGTTTTTCGAGACTGGAGTTTCGCCCATCGACCAGCAGGAAACATTGGAAATACTGGCGTTTATGGAAGCTGCCGATGAAAGTAAACTTAAAGGAGGAGCCAGATGTAGCCTGCCGGAATTTTAAATAACCCCTGATTTATAACAAACATTGTTTGAAATAACCCATAATTTATAACAAACATTGTTTGAAATAACCCCTAATTTGTAACATTTTTCAATATTTTTAAGGCCAGAATAAATCAGTACCTATGGAAAACTCACGCAGGGAATTTATCCGGAAAGCTGCTATTGGAACAGCTGCTGTTTCGGTGGGAAGTATATTAACCGGTATTAGCGCTAAAAGCTATGACCGTATTATAGGGGCAAACGAACGCATAAACGTTTCGGTGGTCGGAGTTAACAGCCGGGGTACTGCCCTGGCTTCGAACTTTGCGCGGCAGCCCGATTGCGAAGTGGTGCATGTGGTTGATGTGGACTCAAGGGCAATCGAAAATTGCATCGCAAAAGTTTTGGAACGGCAGGACAAAAGGCCCGAAGGATTTAAGGACCTCCGTAAGTCGCTGGAAAGCAAAGATGTGGATGCCGTTGTTATTGCCATGCCG
>CAZMDP010000335.1:0-3758 GCA_964565015.1 uncultured Prolixibacteraceae bacterium
TGACCATTAATAACTACCGACCAGAGCCGGCTTGCAGTTAAACCTTCTATTGCCGGATAGGGCTTTACGTTTGCCGAAACCTGCAGAATGTAGGTATTAAAAAGAAAGAAGAGGATAACTTTGTTTATACAATTTCTGGTTTTCATAGATTTTTTTGTTGATTGTAAATTATTTATTTCAGATCAATGGCTGTTTAATAACAGCCCCGGAAGCAAGATAGTTATTTTCCATTATACTATGCCCAAATAATGAATACCAATCGGGGTTATAAAACCCCGCCCATTCAAACAATGAAACGGCGTCTTTCGGGTTAAACAAGGTACCAGGCTGGTATTTTGTGATGCCTAACGCAGTACGTTCCTTGTTGTAAACGATTTCCCGGATGGTTTGTGACTTAACTTTGATGTTGTTTTCAGCTAAAGCTGTAAAACTGCCGCAGATGCATTTTGCTTTTTGATTCTGTTTGACAAGTTCGTTAAGGTTATTGATTTTATTTTTCGAAAGGATCACTATTTCAGTGGTTTGCCCTACAGATATGAGATACGCAAATATGAAAACAAAAGAAAAAAGAAGAGTTTTCATGAAAAACAGATTGAGTAAGCAAGGTAAAATTATTTGTCCTTTAATTTTCTGACCGTTCCTAAAATAAACATCTTTACATCTTCCGAAAAATCATTCAGTTCATCTTCTTTTATTACCTCATCATAAACCAATCCAATAACAGAAGTTAAATAACTTGACCCTGAAATATTGTTATATCGTTTGGCAATATGGTAGTCGTAATCAGTTATCTGTTTGTACAACTTCATATATGCATCCCGGTTATCGAGGTTACCTTTTAGCCATTCTTCAATCATTTTGGCAGCCTTTTTCAAACCAACCTCATATTCCCGGTCAAGTCCCTTATCGATCAATAAGCGGGCTGTATTTTTATCTGATTTGGATAATTCAATCATCACACGACTTATTAAAATTTATATGGACCATCACGTTCAGTATCGATACTACAGCCCATGTACCCACATGCACCCATACGGGGAGAGTTCACAACAGGCATACGGGCAAATCTTCAAAGTCCTCGCATTTTTCAGCATGGATTTCGGCGCATTCTTCGCAAAAATAATTATAATCATAGTCGTAAACGCAAACTGTGCAAAGCTCAAAAGCCGGCTTTACTTTACACTCGGTGCAAATAATCCGAAGTGGTTCGTTTCGCGAAAGCAATAGGATTTTTTTGGTTTCGTCCAACTGATAGTATTTCAGCCCTTTCAGAAATACCCTTGTGGTAGTACCAAAATCATAATCGTGATAAATTTTTAGGCGCGGTCCAAAAATATCCTCAACCGAATCCGACATTTTTACTTTAAAGTCCTTATGTCCGAATGCACTTAAATGATCGCAGCAATCGAGCCAGATATCACGTAAAAACCTGTCGATGGTTTTCATTTTTGCATCGGCCCTTACCAGGAGATGTAAAAAATAGGGACCGGATTGTACCTCGATATGGCAATAGGTTTGTGAAGGTTTTCCGGCAATCAGTTTTTCTTTTTCAGCCAAATGTTTTGCCAGGTGTTTTCCAGTTTCTTTCTGATTGAACAGCTGGCTGCAATATATGCACCGGCCTTCCGATTGAAGTTCGTTATCCATTTTGTTTCGTTTAATTTCAGGAAAATAAAAATAGTGGAAAATTACACGATATGGATGGAGTGAAAAAAAATTATTCAAAATTATACCAATAACCAGGAATTACAAACACGGTTGATTAGTGCCGTTGAAACATATATCCCGGTATGCGCAGGAATGATGGAGAACTCTCATAATATCCGTACCCGTCATTAATCATTTGCACTGACTTCAATTGAGGTTTGAAATTGCTACATCGCTTTTCCCGTTGTCGGGATTCCCCCTCTTCGCCGGCAAATGGATAATTACGAGAAGACCTACCGGAGGCGGGGCCAATAAGGCAATCACATTCAATATCCCTAAAAGCTTCTGCCTATCCCACCCTGATCATTTTCCCTTCTTTCTCGTACTCTTTCCGGATACCTTCGAGCAGGTCTGATGAACTTATTTCCTTGCCGTTTCTGGCCATTGTCTGTAAACCTGCATATTGCACCACATTTACTATGTTGGCACCGGTAATGTGATATTTACGGGCAATTTCATCCACCGAAATATCGTCGCTAAGAGTAACTTCTTTCGGCAGGTAATTATTCCAGAGTTGGAGCCTCTCAGCTATGTCGGGGTTTTCGAATTCGATGATGGCATTAAACCGGCGGGTAAACGAAGCATCGATATTTGTTTTCATATTGGAGGCGAGTATAACCAGCCCGGCGTGCGATTCGATGCGTTGCAGCAGGTACGAAACTTCCTGGTTGGCATATTTATCGTGGGCGTCGCGCACGTTGGTGCGTTTACCAAAAATGGAGTCGGCCTCATCAAAGAAAAGTATCCAATCTTTATTGGCGGCCTTGTCGAAGAGTTTCGAGAGGTTTTTCTCGGTTTCGCCAATATATTTCGAAACCACCATCGAGAGGTCGATCCGATACACGTCGCGCCCGGTATATTTCCCTAAAAGGCAGGCAGTCATGGTTTTACCGGTGCCAGGTGGGCCATGGAATAAAACCCTGAACCCGGGTTTAATTTTCTCTTTCATGTTCCATTGTTCGAGCAACCGGTCGTTATACTTCAGCCAGGTTTCAATTTCCCTGATCCCGGCTAGGGTTTTCTCCTGGAGAACCAGGTCGCTCCATGCAAGCCCGGTGGTAATGCGTTCGGCCGGAAAATCGCTGCTCAACCGGGGCTTTGAAACTATTCCACGGAGAAATAAATCAATATATTCCTCATCCATAACAAGACGTCCGCTCATACGGGGTTCGCCGTCACCCGGACTTTCGAGATACAACACATTTTTACGGGCAAACAGTTGGCCTTCGTCAAATATTTTCGAGATTTCAATTCTTTTCTCCAGATCGCGGCCAGCCAGAACAAAAAGAACCGTTTCGCCGGTCGGGAGTATCCCACGGTGGTTCTTTCCCTTTACCCCGCCGAATTCGGGGAAATCGCCCCCATTGGGCAGATATTCGGCAATTATGTTGCTGATAAAACCGGGATCGAGGTGGGGCACCAATGCCAACAATAAGGTTACAAATTCGGCAAAGGATATATTATTTGACTGCACGAAATCATCAAAATAAGGATTTCCGGTGTCAGAAATTCTTATATCGGCCAAATTTCCTGTACCGGGTTTCAATTCAGCATCGAGGCGTGCTTTTATAACCTCTCGTAAAAATAGGAGTGCTTTCGGATTTCCCATTAATTTTTGATTTTAACAATAATATTTTATTACAATTTTGTCAGTCAAAAATTCTGTCTTTTATACTCCTTGCCAGTCCTACCGACATTTCCACAACGTCAAGCTCTGGATATATCAACTCAATATCGTCGAACGACATATCGAAAGGCTCGCCTTCGCGGTAATGGATGGGGAATATAATCCCGAACCTGATGTTTGGCCCCCACTGGAACGAAACTATATTGTACCTCCAGGTTTCGGAAATGGAGAACCAGCCAATTCCTAAACTTGCTCTTGCAAAAGCATTTATATCGAAAGCGAACTTCGGGTTCACCAAAATACTTCCCTGCGCATCGAGCGCCAACCCTTCTGCAGGGCTCCAGTTAACATCAACCTGAGCGGCTGCTTCTCCTTCGAGCCCTAACGATCCGGCCAGTTCAATTCCCCCGGTCAGGCTCGCAAT
>CAZMDP010000336.1:0-3753 GCA_964565015.1 uncultured Prolixibacteraceae bacterium
TTCGGCATTATTGTGACGCTACATGCCCTGCTGTACGGATTTATGATTTACGCCACTTACTATGTAGTTAATCCATTCCCCGATTTTTACGATTTTACCAAACAACCGCTTTTTAACCTGCCGAAAATCCTGACAAAAGCCGTTTCGGACTACATTATTCCGGTAATTGCGGCTGCTATTGTTATTTTCAAGAAATGGTATTCCGACGAACAGAACAACAAAAAACTGGCCGAGGAAAAAATGAGGGCCGAACTCAATTTTCTCAAAGCTCAGGTCCATCCGCATTTTCTGTTTAATACGCTCAATAATTTATATGCCCTTACCCTAATCAAGTCGGACAAAACCCCGGATATTGTCCTCAAATTATCTGACTTGCTCGATTACATGATCTACAAAAGCAACGACGAGTTTGTTCCCTTATCGAAAGAACTGGAAATTGTTGAAGGATATATCGATCTCGAAAAAATGAGGTATAGTGACCGGCTTAACCTGAAATACGAAGTAAAGGGCGAAGCGTTCAACCATCAGATTGCACCGCTTATATTACTGCCTTTCATCGAGAACTGTTTCAAGCACGGAGCGAGCAAGGACCGCACAAACCCAGTTGTAGAGATTAAAATTAATATCGATCCAGGCTATCTTTACCTGAAAGTAACCAATTCGATACCCGAAGAAAAGGATTTACCCGTTTCTGAAAGTAACGGGATTGGGCTCAGCAATGTAAAACGAAGGCTCGAACTCATTTATCCCGACCGGCATAGTCTGATAATTAAAAACGATCTGAAGGTTTTTGACGTTGAACTGAAAATTTACTGGTAAAGGAGCCTCATGGAAACTAAAGTTAAATGCCTTGTTGTTGACGATGAACCGCTTGCCATTGAGGTCTTGAAATTGCACATCGGCAAACTCGACTCACTTGAAATAGCAGGTACTGCCAGCGATGCTGTTTCAGCTTTCGATTTTCTGAATAAAAACAAGGTTGACCTTATGTTCCTCGATATACACATGCCCGGAATGAAAGGAACGGAACTTATAAAAACACTGAAAAACCCGCCCGCTGTGATCCTTACCACCGCATACCGTGAATATGCCCTCGAAGGCTTCGACCTTAACGTACTCGACTATCTTCTGAAACCCATATCTTTCGGCAGGTTTATGCAGGCAGTCGAGAAATTTTTTGCCTTTTACAACCTCGAAGGCGACATATCGGTACACCAGAAAGGAACCAGCGACGAATCGCTATACCTGCGCGAAAAAAACCTGATCCACAAAATTCCGCTTTCTGAAATTGTTTATGCCGAAAGTATGGGCGATAACCTGACCATTCATACCCGCGACAGGGTAATTACCACCCGGACGACCCTTTCTTCGGTCGAAAAAATGTTGCCCGAAAATGATTTCATCAGGATACACCGTTCGTTTATTATTTCGCTCAAACATATTACCAGTTTCAGTCCGGTAAGTGTCTATATCGGTAAGAAAGAGTTTCCGATAGGGGTTAGCTACCGGCCTTACGTTTTTGAGAAACTTGACTATAAAGACTTTTCAGGAAAATAGTACAACCCTTGATATTATTCTATTTAATAAGTAATTCCATTACACGTTCTATTTTCCCTTCGAGGGGTTGATACCCGTCGAGCCAATATATCACAGTTCCCTGGCGTTCCATTCGTCTGAACCAGGTCATTTGACGTTTGGCAAACTGGTGAATGGCGGTATTCAGTTTTTCGACCATCGAATCGTAGGTAAGATCGCCCATCAGGTATTGGGTAATATATTTATATTCGAGGCCGTAATACATCAGATCGTCGGGCTTTAACCCTGTATCGAGCAATTTTTTTACTTCCTCTACCATTCCTTCGTTCAAACGTTGGTGCAAACGTTGTGTAATCCGTTTCCGCCTCGATAAACGATCGAATTTCACGCCAACCACCAGGCTGTTTAATTTGGGCATTGGGCTGTTATTTTCGGCGTGTGTTGCATAATAATCTTCAATCTCGATGGCCCTGATGGCCCGCCTTTCATTTTCGACATCGGTAATGTTGTGCAGGCGGCTTTTATAGCTTTTAAGGATTTCAGTAAGTTCATCGAGGGTTTTGCCTTCCAGTTTTTGCCTTAATTCTTCGTTTACCGGTACCTGAATTAACCGGTAGTTGTTCAGGACAGCTTCCAGATATAGGCCGCTCCCACCGCATAAAACCGGAAATTTCCCCCTGTTTTGCAAATCGTGATAAACATCCAGAAAGTCGCGCTGGTACTCATACACATTGTACTGATAACCGGCATCCACAATATCGATCAGGTGAACAGGTACCATTTTCCCATCAACCATATAATCGGCCAGGTCTTTCCCGGTGCCAATATCCATGCCCCGGTAAACCTGCCTCGAATCGGCCGAAATTACCTCTCCGTTGAGCCTTGCCGCCAGGTGTGCCGCCAGTTGTGTTTTCCCCGATGCCGTAGGGCCTAATATGGTAAGCAGGTTGTAGCCTTGCATAGTTATTATGGTTTTTATGCAAAATTATTACTTTTAATTGGTTTTCAGCAAAATAAAATTAGTCAAACCTTATTGAAAAAAGTATGCCTACCTTTGCCGAAAAAAGCAACTATGATATACGAAGCATGTGTTGAGACATTTGAACAAGCGCTGAAAGCCGAACAAAACGGCGCCCACCGGATTGAACTCTGTTCCCATCTCGAACTCGACGGACTAACCCCTTCGCCCGGACTTATTTCGGAAACATGCAGCCGTTTATCGATTCCGGTAATGGTAATGATCAGGCCACGCGGAGGTGATTTTGTTTATACCGGAGAGGAAATTGAACTGATGGAGAAGGAAATTGCCCTGGCAAAGGATTTGGGCGCTGATGGGATAGTATTTGGTTTACTTACCCCCGATAATCAGATCGATTTGGCTAATACGGATCGGTTGGCTAAGGCAGCTATGCCACTGCCGGTTACGTTCCATAAAGCCATCGACCAGATGGACGATCCCGCTGAAGGTGTCAGGCAATTGCTTGCGATTGAAGGAATTACCCGTATCCTAACTTCGGGCGGTAAACCAACTGCTAAGGAAGGGGTCGGGAAAATAAGGGAAATGATCAAACTGTCCAAAGGAAAAATCATCATACTTGCGGCAGGCAGCATAACCCACTCGAACCGTGATGAAATGGCAGCGCTGACCGGAGCAGTTGAATTGCACGGGAAAAAAATTGTGGGTGATCTATTACGATAATTTTATATTCCTTTAAATTCTGTGCCTGATGAAGCTGATTGAACGAATAAAATTGAATTACCGCACAGCCAGGTACCGTAACCGCGAAGACCGGGGCGGGATTTCCTATATCGAAAGTAAAATCAGAAAAGCAGATACCGTACTCGATATCGGGGCGCACAAGGGCGCCTACCTGAACCTTTTCGTAAAGTTGGCAGGAGATGGCGGACGCGTAGTCTCATTTGAGCCTCAAGCTAAACTTTTTGTTTACCTCAAAAACATCAAAACCTTGTTTTCATGGAAAAATGTAGAGATCGAACAGATTGCTCTTTCCGACAAAAACGGAACCGAACGTCTCTTTATTCCTCTAAACCGGAACAGTAAAGGAAGCTCTCCGGGTGCTTCACTGGTTAAGAAATTTGCAAATAAACAGGTTGTGTTTACTGAAATCGTACCCATCGAAACACTTGATTATTATTGCAATCGCAACAATTTAAGACCTGATTTTCTGAAAATTGATACTGAGGGGAATGAACTGG
>CAZMDP010000337.1:0-3751 GCA_964565015.1 uncultured Prolixibacteraceae bacterium
CAGGAGTGCTTCCTTTCGCTGGCTCCCGATGCGCTATCACCGGTGGGTGGAACACCCGAAGATGTTTCAAATGCCGGTGAACTGTTTGCAAAGCTGAACCCCGAGGAAACCATCAAAAATTTTGTGGCTGCGGTGAAATACCTGAAAACTCATCCCAACAGCAATGGCAAAGTGGGTTGTACCGGATTCTGCTGGGGCGGCGCCATGACCAACAATGTGGCCGTTCACAGCCCCGACCTTGATGCGGCTGTTCCTTATTACGGCAGGGTACCCACACCCGAGGATGTGCCGAAAATAAAAGCACCCATTATGGCACACTTTGCTGAAGATGATGAGCGTATTAACGCAGGTATTGCCGGTTTTGAAGAAGCGCTGAAAAAATACAACAAGGAGCATCATATATTTATTTACCCGGGAACGCAACATGCCTTTAACAACGATTCAAATCCGGCACGTTACAACGAAGCGGCCGCAAAACTGGCGTGGAGCAGAACCGTTGCTTTCTTCAAAGAGAAGTTGAAGTAAGGAAAAGTTGTCGGGGTTGTTATTGTGGTCATTGTTGGCCGTGGTTCGCTCAGGAAGATTATTATAATTCCATCGGAATTATTTGTTTACAGAAACGGGTAATCACAATAAACCCGACACCCATGATAGGTTGTACCAATAATCTTCCCGATGGTTGCTGATATGCGAGCCATCCGGGGTCGAGACGCGCGGAATCAACATGTTTTCTATACAAATTCGACCTATCAATGGTTGGCCAGAACAATACAACCAGTTGTTTGATGCTCCTGCAAAGCCACCGGTGAAGGTTTACATGTACGTTTCATAGAAGATTTTCCTAATATTGCTATTTTTGATAACGCTTACCATTGTTGAAAATCTGAAACGCGATGAACACAAATTACAGAGCAGTATCCATATTAACCATTCTTTTTGTTTGCTTTTACCTGAGTGGCTTAGCTCAACTCTATACGCTGGAAGTTGATATTAAAAACCAGCCCGACAATCCGGTAGTAATAGGGACTATACATGGCGACATATTTTCGCCCATCGATACACTTAATCTACAGCCTGTGGTTGGAAGTTTGCCCGGCCAAACATCCGGCAGGTTAAAAAAAGTACGTTGGCAATTTCCCGAAAATGCAGTAACCGGAATGTACCGGCTTGTTTTTGGACAAACCGTATATTCCCGGGTGATGAACGAAACGCCTCAACAACTCGACTTTATTTTCAACAACGAAAACATTATTTTCGAAACCGATTTCAGGGTACCCCAAGACTCATTGCTATTAGTATTATCGGAAGAAAACCGGGTTTGGTTTGGTTTTCTCCGGGAAGAAAAAATACTTCGGGAGCAGCTGCATTTGACTGAAATGGAGCTGAATTATTATCAGACGAGGCTGGCTACAGCAAAGGCTTCACCAGAACCTGTCCTTGAAGCTGATATGCAACGTTATGTGCTTGAGGCCGCCCAAAAAGCCAATGCCTTCAATCAATTACAAATTGAATATGACCGGTTAATCAACACGACAGTATTACGCAATCGAGGATTGTTTGCCTCGCGGCTTATAGACCTGTTTCGAAAACCTCTACGCGATGGCTCACTTTCCCAGCAGCAGCGAAAGGAGATATATCAGCAGGAGTATTTCCGTTACGTAGATTTTACGGATGAATCGCTCATTCGCACCCCGGTTTTGACCGATAAAATTTTTGATTATCTGGCTTCCTACAATCATCCTTCGTTTACCAATGAGCAGCGGGAGGATATTTACATTGTGGCAGTAACAAATCTGATGAACCATATTGAACCAACAACCGGAGAAAATCAAAACGCCAATCCGGTTTACGAATTCGTTATAAACTACATTGTTAACGGTTTTAAAGGTCTAAGGATGAACAAAGTATTGGCTTTCATCGCTGATAATTATGCCGTAAACCTTTAAATCACCGATAAGAAATCCACCCTTGATCACAGGCCCGGGTTTCAGAAAATGAAGCCAGGCGATTAGTTAGCCAATGGCTTTAATGATGAACAAGCCAGGACTCCTGCCCCGAAGTGGGCTGACAGGCGCCCGTTCAATCACCAGCAAAAAGAACCGGCATTTCCGAAAACGATTCCCTGAATAGCAGGTTGTTTTGATACACATGCACCGGGTTACCCGATATGGAGATACTATTGTTCTCAATAACATAAATGGTATCGGCAATACCGGCCAATTGTCCACGGTGGGTTACAATTACCACTGCCATTTCGTGTTTAAGTTTTTTAATCAGGCTAACCACAAATTTTTCAGTCCGGCGGTCCATAGCAGCAGTGGCTTCGTCGAGCAGCAACAGCTTTGGCTTTTTATACAATGCCCGCGCTAAAGCAATAAGTTGGCGTTGCCCGCCCGATAGGTTGCTGCTGTTTTCATTGACAACAGTGGCGTAACCTTGCTGAAATTCCATAATAAACTTATGGAAACCATAATCCTGGCAAAACTGTACCACTTTAATCGGGTCGGGGGCCTCTTCAAGTGCAATGTTTTCTAAAATGGTAGCGTTAAACAGGGACACATGCTGTGGCACCAATGCAACATTTTCCCTCCAAACGGGTGTTTCTATACTCTTCCATTCGCTGTTGTTTATGGTTACCATGCCTTCTTCTACCTCGTGAAAACGGAGCAGGATATCGAACATGGTGCTTTTGCCACATCCTACCTCGCCAAAAACCGACACTATTTCGCCGATTTTTACATCGAGGTTGATTTTGTTGAGCAACAGCTTCTTGCCCGGAAACCGGAAACTCAGGTTTCTTACAGATAAACTGAATCCCGGGCCTATTTCATCCCTATGGTTTTCCTCATCGGGTACTTGATCATATTCCGGTTTGGCCGATGAAAACTCGAACATACGGCCAAATGCAATACGGGCCTCATGGTACTGAATATTGGCCATGGCAATGCCAATTACTGATGTGCCCAAGGTACCGGCAATGGTAATAATAGCCATCATTTGGCCAAGCAACAATTGGCCTCCCAATACCTGCCAGGTTACCCACGAAATAATCATGGTCAGCCACAGGGAACTGACCAACGTGACCCAAAAGCTTAGTTTCGCCGATATTAGCCCAAGCTTATAGGCACTTTGCATATAAACCGAATATACCAGGTTCACAATTTTCGAGAACAGGTTCTCGCTGTTATACGATTTTATGGCTTTAATCCCCTGCAAGGTATCGATATATTTGCTTTCGGTGGCCGCATAGGTTTGCATTACCTGCTGTTGAGACTTAATTATCCGCTTGTTGTAAAGCCATGCCACTGCACCAAAAAAAGGGATGGCCAGCAAACTGATAATGCCCGCCGAAACCGATAAGGAAAATATGTAAGCATAGGAAGTCAGGACAATTAGCAGGTCGATGGTGACCTGGCTGCTGAGGCTGACCACTACGCGCTGTATGCGCTGCGCATCGTTGAGCCGGGCAACCATGTCGCCAGTAGTGGTGCTGTCGAAAAAGGGCTTGGGCAGGTATAAAAGCTTTCCGAAGAAACCGGAAACAAGCCTGATATTCATATCTTTGCCCTGCCGTACAAGAAAAACCGTGCGCACATAACCCATTATTGCCCTGGCAATTAGTACCAACCCAAAAATAATCAGACCGGCCACCAGGTTTCCCATGTCTTTTTCGGGAATAAACCGGTCAATAATCTTTTGGGTGAATATGGCCGTTGCCAGGCCCAATACCGATATAATGACGCCCATAAAT
>CAZMDP010000338.1:0-3749 GCA_964565015.1 uncultured Prolixibacteraceae bacterium
GTTCCCGTTTAATATGTTCCCCGATGTTGATCCGGTATTAGGGCCCGAGATGCGTTCAACCGGCGAGGTATTGGGCATGGCAGATTCTTTTGGTCTGGCATTTTTCAAGTCGCAGGAAGCCACTAAAACTCCATTACCAACTTCGGGTACAGTGCTGATTACCATTGGCGACCGTGATAAGGATAAGATATTGGCTACGGCGCGAAATTTCCGCGAAATGGGCTTCAAAATTATGGCCACGTCGGGTACAAAAGCCTTTTTAGAGAAAAATGGTATTAAAGCGCTGTTTATCAACAAGCTTCACGAAGCCAGGCCCAATATTTCGGATGCCATTGTAAACGGCCATATCGACCTGATAGTGAATACACCCGCCGGAAAACAGAGCGAATACGACGATTCCTATATCCGGAAAAGTGCCATCAAGTACAATATACCGTACATTACCACCACGGCTGCAGCTTTTGCCGCCACCCAGGGCATCAAAGAACGGCGAAACGGAAATTACACGGTGAAGTCGTTGCAGGAATACCATGCAGAGATTGAATAGCGATTCGGGGATACAATAACCTTATCCTAATAAAGCCTCAGGGATTTTAAATCTGATTTTTCAGAAATAATGTGTGATTAATCAGGTAACGGATTTGTAATACTAATCAGAAAATCAACCAAATGGCTGTCCAATCGGGGCAATAGTTTTTCGCGTACCACATTGTGGTAATTGTTTATCCAGTCCCTTTCATAATTAAGAAGTAAACCGTTTTCGATCAGGTTTAAATCGATGGGGCAAAGGGTAAGCGTTTCAAAACAGAGGAATCTTCCGAATGGGGTAGTTTCCTTTTCGGCACAAACCATCATATTTTCGGTCCGTATGCCGTATAATCCAGGCCTGTAAAGGGCAGGTTCGTTCGAAAAAACCATACCGGGCTGAATATCGTTCAGGTTTACTTCCTGCCTGATGCTTGCGGGCCCTTCGTGCACGTTCAGGAAATGCCCTACCCCATGTCCGGTACCATGCCCGTAGTTGAGCCCGTTTTCCCACAATGCCTGTCTGGCCAGTATGTCGAGGTGCATCCCTTTTGTACCAGCCGGAAAAACCGCCATCGAGAGCCGAATCATACCTTTCAGCACGAGGGTAAAATCGCGTTTTTGCTGATGTGTTACCGGCCCGACGGCAACGGTTCTGGTAATATCGGTGGTGCCGGTGTTGTATTGGCCTCCCGAATCGAATAAAAGAATTCCTTCGGGATTAATAACATTTGCATTATCCTTATCGACTGTTAAATGAACAATGGCACCATGATCGCCATACCCGACAATAGGGGCAAAACTTTCGCCCCTGAAACCGGGCTGTTTCGACCGAAAGAAAGCAAGTTTACGCCCGGCTTCGTATTCGGTAATCCTGATTTTCCCGACATTTGCAGTTAACCAATACAGGAATTCGACCATCGCAACCCCATCCTGAACCATAGCCTCCCTGAAACCGTCAAGTTCAGTATCGTTTTTAATGGCCTTTAAACGGGTAGGTATTGCTGTTCCTTCGGCTATCTGGTTACGGCTTTTTATGGCCTCCCACACGGCACTGTTGGTTGTCGAGGGGTCGAGAAACAAGGTTTCACCCGATAGGTTATCCAGGAAGTTATAAACCTTATTATAGTCCTGTACGTAAATTCCTTCGTCCTCCAATCTTTTCCTGATATGGATCGGCAACGATTCTTCGTCGATAAAAACGGCTTTTTTCTGTTTCGAAAAGTAACCAAAACCATAAAAGACCGGATTGTAAGGAATATCGCTGCCCCGTAGGTTGAGCGTCCACGCCAGGTCGTCGAGGGCGGTAATCAACGTTCCGGATGCATTCGATGCAGCCGCTTCGGCCAGAATTCGCCCAATTTTGTCGGTCCGTCCTTCACCGGTGACCGATTCTTCGATTTCGAATACCGGGGTTCGGGGCATTGGAGGCCTGTCTTGCCAAACCTCATCAATCAAGCGGGGTAAAAAAGCAATTTCAACGTTTATTTTACTCAATTCATCAGAGAACGACCTGTAGGTTGAAACAGGAAGGGAAAAAGGATCAACCCCAATCCGTGCGCCATTTTTCAGGTTAAGTTTCAACCATTCAACTACGGTAACCGCTTCGGGAACCCTCAGCTTATGCAGGTTTATTCCCGTTCCGGCAAGTTGTTCTTCGGCCTGGATAAAATAGCGGGTGTCGGTCCATAATCCAGCTGTTTCATGGGTAACAACCACTTCGCCGTATGAGCCGGTAAAGCCAGTGAAAAATCTCCGGGTTTGCCATCTGTCGCACAAATATTCGCTCATGTGGGGATCGGTTCCCGAAACATAAAAAGCCTCAATATTTTCACGCTCCATAATCCTGCGGAGGTTCGCCAATCTTTCTTTGATTCTATTTTTCATAAATAGCCAGTTCTTTTACAAAATAACGGATCGAAGGGGCGGGTACATCCTCCGGGTCAACATCCTCCGTGTGCAACCATTCGAAACTGCTGATGTCATCGTTAGCGGTAATTTTTTCAACATCATCAACTTTTACCCTGAATGCCATATCGGTAGTAAATACCGTAATTCCTGAAAAAAGGTATTCATTGGCTCTCGAGGTAAGGTACTTCATTTCGATTACGTTTACGCCGAGTTCTTCCCTGATTTCGCGCTTGACGGCCTCTTCTGCCGTTTCCAACGGATCTATAAAGCCTCCGGGTAAATCCAGTTTTCCTTTATCGGGGTCAATTGCTCTTCGGGTTAAAAGAAGTTTGCCCTCATGGTTAAAAATCAGGCAGGCTACAGAAGCAGCAGAATTGATGTAAAAATGAAACCCGCAATGGTTACATTTCAGCGATCGTTCGCTTGAAGTTATAAATTCATTGGAACCACAACGGGGACAAAACTTAAAAATATGAATCGGATGTGACATAATTGAAAATCAGAACTTTTTGTTAATGGATTTATGATTATCACACAAAGGTACAAAGGATGCTATAAACATGGCGTTCCTACGGAACTATTAGCTGTAATATGTTTGATGAATTCTATAAACATGCCACTCCTCCGGAGTTGAAAAACCTTAAACTTTAAACTGCCGTGTCCCGACTTAAGGCGGGATGAACTCTGAACTCTGAATTTATCAGTATTTCATCATCCGGTCCATATCGCGGCCATGGTCACGTTCCTTGATACTTTCCCGCTTATCGTAAACTTTCTTCCCTTTGCACAGTCCGATTTCGAGTTTTGCTAACCCTTTCTCGTTGATAAAAAGTTTTAAAGGAATTATGGTTAGTCCCGATTCTTTTACTTTTTTCTGCCATTTTGACAATTCCCTTCTCTGCAGGAGAAGTTTTCGGTCGCGTTTGGCGATATGGTTATTGATGGTCCCGAATTCGTATTCTGCAATATGAAGATTTTTCACATACAACTCGTCACCTTCATATTGACAGTATGAATCGGTCAGGTTGGCCCTTCCATTACGTATTGACTTGATTTCGGTACCAAGTAATTTGATGCCGGCTGTAAAGGTTTCAAGAATTTCGTATTCGAAAAAAGCCTTTTTGTTTTTTATCAGTATGTTCGACGACGAATGTGCCATGCTTTATATTAAATCCATTCTGTTATTTCAAATCATCTTTTAAAGAACGGCAAAAGTAGCCAAATTAGCCGATATTTTATTTGGCCATCCTCTGTTTTAAAATTTCCTGCAAACGGTACATTTCATCGCGCAACCGTGCTGCTTCTATAAAGTC
>CAZMDP010000339.1:0-3741 GCA_964565015.1 uncultured Prolixibacteraceae bacterium
GATCGAGGGAAACATAATAACTTTCTTTTCCGAAAATCTATAGAACAGCATACGTTCTCTGAAAATAAATTCAAAAAAAAGAAGGGAAATGCACGAACATCTCCCTTCATGTAGTTGAATAAACCGGAGTTTATCCATTGAACCTTACAAAATTATTAATTTAAACCAATTTAACTGCCCTTAAGTAGTAAAAGGCGGTTTATTGCAACAGATTTCGGTTATGAAACTACGTGGATTTATTTTTCTGGTCGTACTCGTGTTTGCCTTCAAACCGGCATGGCCGCAATCTAAAACCATGTCGGTTAACCTGCGGGACGCAACCCTGCAGGATTTGTTTATTGCAATAGAACGCCAGACCGGCTATCGCTTCTTCTACAACAACGATGAAGTGGATGTTACCCGTAAAATCACCATTAATGCCACTAATAAAAGTGTGGGCGATATTTTAATGGAGGTTTTCAAAGAACAGCCCTACCATTTCAGGGAACTGGTTACCGGATTGATAATAATAGAGGTCAAACCGGAAATACCTACAAGAAAACCAGAAACGCTTCCCGAACCGATTCTTGTTTCAGGTTTGGTAACCGATAAATCGGGGGCGCCGCTTCCCGGAGCAACGGTATTTGTCACCGGATCGGTAACGGGAACAGTCACCAATCTGTCAGGCGAATTTTCGTTATATCTGCCACCTGGTGCGCCGAGCCTGATGTTTTCCTATGTGGGGATGCGTTCTCAGGAAGTACCCATTGAAGGGAAAACCTATTTCAGGGTTACAATGATTGAAGAAGCATTCGGGATCAGCGAAGTGGTGGTGATTGGTTATGGATCGGTGAATAAATCGGACCTTACCGGGTCGGTAGCCATAGTAACAGCCGACGAAATTACACGGTATGCCTCGCAGGATATCAGTAAAGCCATTCAGGGGAGGGCATCCGGAGTGCTTGTTTCTCAATCGGGAATGCCGGGTAGCAGTGCTCAAATACGGATTAGGGGAGTTGGGTCCATAAACCAGACCTCGGAGCCCATTTATGTGGTGGATGGGGTGATCACTGGTAGCTTTGCCAGTGTTGACCCGACCGATATTGAAACCATTCAGGTACTGAAGGATGCTTCGGCAGCGGCAATTTATGGCGCCGATGGCGCAAATGGGGTCATAATTATTACAACAAGGCGTGGCGAAAAAGGTAAACCAAAAATATCGCTGTCGAGTTTTTCTACCCTTCACAGGGTACCACGCAGGTTCGATGTCATGAATGCATCTGAATACACTGCTTTCTATAAAACCCTGCTTATGGAGAATAATATTGCTGTTCCGGTGGCATACGAAGAACATTTCAGGCAATGGTATTACGGCGATGGCTGGAAAACCGGAACCTCGTGGCAGGATGAAATAAGCCGAACCGGATTCGGGCACAACCACAACCTGCGAATTTCGGGCGGGGGCGATGGCTCAAACTATTCGGTATCATCAAATTATTTTAAAGAAACCGGAACCTTGCTTGCTTCTGAAGCCGAACGCTACAGCTTCAGGGCAAATTCCGATTTTACCATTGGTAAGCATATACGGATTGGCGAAACTTTCAATTATGCACGTTTTATTACCCGGCAACCCAGTGTATGGGAAGGAAATCCATGGCAGGTTTCACTGATTGCCTCACCCCTTATGCGCGTATATAACCCTGAAAATAAAGGCGGCTATGAAGGCCCGCAAATCCCCTACCTTTATACACTGCTCGATGGATCATCCGATTTTGTGTCGAACACCGGTTTTAACGACAAGGTGAATCCCCGCGCACCCCTCGAAATAGGAAATTTCAAAACCTACAACAACAGGGTTATAATGAGTTTTCTGGCAGAGATCATGCCCAATAGCTGGCTAACCTATAAAATTTTTCCATCAGTTGAAGCCAATAACATCCGTACAAAAAACTGGTTCCCTGCATTCGACCTTGGGGTCAGGAGCCGTGGGCAGGCCAGTTTATATGAAAACTTTCAGGAATGGATGACCCTTTCGCTCGAAAATCATCTGATATTGTCCAACACCTTCGGTAAGCACAATTTTTCGGCAACGGCCGTGCACCATGTGCGAAAGAGCGAAGGGAACAACGCCGAAATAACGGCAAACGGGTTCCCTTACGAACAGCTAAACGTTATCAGCCAGTCGTTCGAAAACGGAAGGCAGGTGCAGGGTGGTTATCATCCGTTTGCATCCATCTCCTATCTGGGCAGGATTATTTACGATTTCGATGGGAAATACCTGTTAACGGCCAGTTTACGGCACGACGGAAATTCGCGGTTTAGTCCGCGCTATCGTTGGGGAACCTTTCCGTCGGTGTCGGCTGCCTGGAAAATTAACCAGGATTTCCTCCGCCATATCCCCGAAATATCGATGCTGAAATTAAGGATTGGATGGGGGAAAACCGGCAATTCGAACATCGGTAATTTCCAGTATATGTCGCTGATCGACGGATTTAGCCAGTTCTCTCCGGTTTTCGGAATAAACCAGAACATGGTACCGGCCCTCAACGTGGTACACAATTTCGGTAATCCCTCCATTAAATGGGAAGCTGCCGAAATGGTCAACTTCGGAACTGATATTAACCTTTTTGACAACCGTTTGCAGATGACAGCCGAATACTATATAAAGAACCAGAACGACCTGTTGGTAAAAATTCCCATGTCATCGGCTTATGGCAGGGTATCGGGGATAGGCGACCCATGGGTTAATCTTGGCGAAGTGCAGAACAGCGGTTTCGAGTTTAACGGTAGTTTCAGCAAATTCGAAGGCAAGTTCCAGTATTCGGTTTCAGCAAATATTACCACCGTTAAAAATAAAGTGAAATATATCCCGGGCGACCTGCTTTCAGGAAATAATATGACCGCCATTGGGTATCCAATCGGAAGCTTTTATGGATACATTGCCGAAAGAATTCTGACTTCAGAAGATTTCGGGAGCAATGGAAATTATTTGCATGCTGCACCTGCTACCGGAAAGCCAGCCCCGGGCGACCTTAAATTCAAAGACCTGAACAACGACGGAAAGATAAACGACCTCGACCGTACAATTATCGGCAAAGCCATTCCCGGCCTTGTTTACAGTTTTAATCTCGATGTATCGTGGAAAAATGCCGATATGGCCGTTTTTTTCTATGGAATGCACGATTATGAGATTTACAACCACCTGAGGTCCGGAATCGAAGGATTTTCAGCACAGGATATGGCCCACAACAAACTAAAGGATTATGCACTGAACTATTACCGCTCCGACAGGCCTTCGACACGATATATACGGGCCGATATAAACAATACCAACCAGAACGACCGCCCTTCCACA
The DNA here is from genome assembly GCA_964565015.1 of uncultured Prolixibacteraceae bacterium. Taxonomy (GTDB): domain Bacteria; phylum Bacteroidota; class Bacteroidia; order Bacteroidales; family Prolixibacteraceae; genus UBA1413. The sequence continues at coordinate 3,335 of CAZMDP010000339.1, forward strand.
TGGTACCTCGAAGATGGCTCTTTCTTCCGGATCAAAGAACTTCAGCTTGGTTACAGGTTGCCCGAATCGTTCCTTAACCGGATGGGCCTGGCGCGGGTAAGGCTGTACCTGAGCGCTTCAAATTTGATAACCCTGACAAAATATTCCGGTCGCGATCCGGAATCGCCTACGGTGGGTGCCCCATTAACCCCCGGAAACGATAATGGTGCCTATCCGGTGCCCCGTTCGTTCACGTTTGGAATTCAGATGGATGTGAAAAACTGATATAACTATAAAATCAAAAACATTTTATGAGAATTTCATTTATTCTGACCGCCTTTCTTTTACTTTGGATCAATACCCGATCGGAAGAGGTTAAATGGAATGCCCAGTGGATTATGCACCCAACTGCCCAGCCCAATGATCAT
>CAZMDP010000340.1:0-3739 GCA_964565015.1 uncultured Prolixibacteraceae bacterium
AAAGAAACCGGGCAGGCAATTACCACGCAGTTCAGGGTACTCGATCCGCTCAATACCACAAAAGGCGAAGTTACCGAATTGTGGCACACGGCTTTGGGGATTAAACTGGGCAATCGTAAAGTCTCCCTGCTTACCTTAAAAAACCTGCTAACCATAAGGGCTTTGTGGGCATTCGATGCCAAAGCCGATTACCGCGGGTGCGCCGAGTTGGATCAGCCATTTCAGGCTTCGCTCGATGCCAGCGACAGGCATAAACTGGTGCATACAACTTCAAACTACAGCATTCAGGGATTCGCACCTATTCCAGTACCCATCCGAAAGCTGATGCTTTCTACATTGGGTGCTTATATCGACCTGCATGCATTTTTCAAGGTTCCCCCACCGGTCGATACGCACCTGAATGTGGTTGAATGGCAGCACCTGGCCACTCTTGGGCGCGACCACTACGTAAAAATCGTACGCGAAGGTTATTTGTTTCCACTCGGGCACAGGGCTGCACTCGTAAAAGTAACCGAACGTAAGTTCGACACCGCTACCCGTGCAGCGGTGAATAAAATGCGCATGTACATTGTGGTCCTCGAAAGGGAAGTCATCTACAGGCGTAACGATGCTGCCGGGAATTTTATTAAGTTCCCGTTCCAGGCTGTAAGAATTGAGAACGAAACTACTCCCGACATTGATAAACCCGTCAATATTTCGTTAAGCGGGGGGCTTCAGATATTTAAGATACAGGATCAGAAATCACCATGTCCCCAAAAACCGGGGCGCTCCACCACTTATAATTTCTATATACATGTTGGGGGCAAAGGTTTTCCGTTCGATGTAACCACGGTTGACAAAGAAGGTGTTGAACAAAAAATCAGGATGCCCCTTGCTTTTGTTGAAAATGTGGTCGGACGTACAAAGAGTATGGTCGATGCCATGATTGCCGATTATAACCCTAAAAAGCAATATACCGATATCGCCTTTAACGGCCAGGAAATAGCATACGCCGAAAGCCTGGTTGATGGCGATACAGCATTCGAAACCGAGCTGTTTACATTCGGGGCGCAATACTATCCGGCCCAGGGTGAGGCATCGCTCAAATTCCACCCAATGATGCAGTCGGCCAGAGTTCAAATCAGACAGGTGAACGAACTCACAGGCAACCGGAAACCGGCCACAATACAACTTGAGGACGACAACAATGAGGGATCTGTATTTGCCCGTGTTTCGGGTGCTGTAGTCGATTTTACCGGAGGCAGCGACAAAGCGGGAGGATTTCTGACGCCCAACATGGGTATCAGTGGCCTAAGCAAACTTCAGGGCCCGATTGGGGGCGAAATTGAAGATATGATGAATCTCGATTTTATTCCGGAGAAATTTTTCAAGGCCATGGAAAGTCTACCCATGGCGAAAATTTTTGGGGTAATCGACCTCTTCAGCCTCCTGAAAAATAAATTAACCCTGAAGGGTGCATATACCCCTATGATAAACCAGGTAAAAGCAGCAAAACAGGAAATAGAAAAACTGAAAAATGAACTGCTCCTCCTTCAGAATGAAGCAAAAGAGACAGGAAAAAACCTTGAAAGCCAGATCAATCAGAAAAAGAATGATATAAAAACACAAACCGACAAACTCCTCAAAGCAATAAACGACCAGGTACCTAAGGTTCCAAATCTGAAATCGTGGTTCACAACCGATGCTTTCTACGCTGAGTATAAATGGATACCCGAGTTTGAAAAAGAAGACATAAGCCTTTTCGGAGGAATATTGGGCGTGCGTATCGATAAGCCCAAAGAAGCACTGCAGATAACCACAACCCTGAAAAAGCCCTTCGATGGTGCAGTTCCATCTTCATTAACAGGCAATGCGAAATTCTCCAATTTCGGGATTAAGATTGCCGATGCCCTCATTGTGAACTTCAATCACATGAGCTTTATTAGCGGCACGGCTCAGAAAACAGATGTTAAAGTTGACCTTAACAAATCGAAACCAATAGAGTTTGTAGGTGCATTAAGCTTTGTAAATAACCTTCAAAGCCTTATTCCAAGTACCGGATTTTCTGACGATGGGCCTTATATAGAGCTATCATCGAAAGCAGTAAAGGCAGGATTTAACCTGAGTGTGCCCGATGTGGAAGTTGGGGTGTTCATGATCAGCAACATTACCCTTGGAGCTTATGTGAACCTGCCATTTAACGGCGATGAATTAACGTTTGGGTTCAACTTCTGCAAACGCGAAAACCCGTTTATGCTCACGGTTTCATGCTTTGGCGGTGGGGGTTACTTTATGATGGTTACCACCCTGAAAGGCCTTAAATCGTGCGAAGCAGCATTTGAATTTGGCGCGGCCATATCCATGAACTTAGGAGTGGCTTCGGGTGGGGTATCGGTTATGGGCGGATTTTATTTCAAATTTGAAATTGTTTCGCCCACTCAGGAAGAGCTAACACTTACCGGATACCTTCGCATTAACGGAAATCTTTCCGTTCTCGGGATTATTACCTTATCGCTCGAATTTTACCTTGCCCTCACCGCGGTGTATGTTGATAAGGCGATAGGTCCGGGACAAAAAGTGAAAAAAGTTGAAAAGATGGAAGGCGTGGCTATACTGAAAGTGAAAGTTGAAGTCCTCTTTTTCAGTAAAACCGTATCCATTACGGTCAGAAGGCAATTTGCCGGCGCCGATGCCGATCCGAACTTTGCAGATATGATCCCGCTTGAAGACTGGCAGGAATACTGTCTTGCCTACGAAGGATAATTATAAATTAAGGCATACGTTAAAACAAAACTATATGGAAATCATATTTACAACCCTTCCCCACCAGAGAACCACCATCGATGGAAAGGAATTCCTGAAACTATCGGTACACGTTTCAGTAAGGCTAACCCCTCAAAAAGAAACAACGTTAAATGCCTTTCCCGATATATTGGGGTGGCCCGAAAAGATTGTGGCAGGCGATTACCGTTTTGTATTAGGCAACGGAACCGTACTTGAACCGGAACATATCACCGAAAAAATCGATCCGAACCTGTTTGGGGCTATTTTCCATAAAGATATCAAAGTAAAAGCATTTGAACAGGAAAACCTTACAAATAAATTGATCCATTCGGTTCCGACCCTGCATGTGAAGGATTTCCTGATGCATAATTACAGAAAGGTTGCCGTCGAAAACCCTACCCGGTTTGTCAGTCCCGATGTTTTTATCGATCCATCGAAATTTGGAACCATAAACCGTGTAAAACTCAACGAACAGGCCATTGAGCGGGCTTCGGCGGCACAGGTACGCCAACCTCTGCAGGTGAGGCAGATTGCCACAACCGATCAGTCGGCCGACCAGCAATTCAAAACCGTTTTAAGACGCGAAAAGTTTGTAAGGTTTTCCGAAAAAATGGACCCTGTCAACGATTTTGCGCAACTCAGGCAATTCCACATGATTGATGCTAAACTGAAACCGATGGCACCAACCGAAATAAAGAAACCTCAGTTCGAATTCCATGATATACTTGCTGTTTCGTCGGGGTATCCGCAAATTATGCGAAGGTTTGCATTTATCCTCGATTTTGTTGTTCCCTTTCAAAATCAGTTACCCGCATCGGGAACCATCACCTTTGCTTTCAGCAACCTTGAATTTACCCATAAGGGAACAACCGTTTCGACCCCTCCAACAGCCTATACACTTACATCTCAGGGATTTTATGTGGCCGATCGTACCAATTCTGTTTTCAGACAAGGTTTTGTACGGATCAATACGCCC
>CAZMDP010000341.1:0-3731 GCA_964565015.1 uncultured Prolixibacteraceae bacterium
TTCCTGACCTTCGTCCCATAACCGGTTGTTTGCCAGCATCAGGGCCATTTCTTCATTAATTGTTTCCGGGAAACAATAATCGCTTAAACGGGTTATCAGTTTTTTTGAAGCCAGCACTGCTTGAGGGCCTCCATCCAGAATAGCATGGATAACGTTACTGACATAGTCCTCCAATTCGTTGAAGTTCGCAAACGAAAGGTTTACCAAGCCGGATTTCTGAGCTCTGTGCCCATCGAAGCGAACAGCCGTGAATACCAATTCCTTGACTTCTGCTGGTTGCATGCGGCGCAGCAAATAAGGCGAAATAGTGGCGGCTAATAGCCCAATGCGGGTTTCGCTCAACGAAAAGCGGCTGTCGTGGGTGCAATAAGCCAAATCGCAAGCTGCCAGTAAACCATTGCCACCGCCAAAAATGTTGCCGTGTGCCTTCCCCAACACAATTTTAGGGCATTGATAAATGGCCTCAAACATTTGCGAGAGCTCGCGGGTTTCCGCAAGGTTCTCCTCTTGAGACAGGTCAATGGAATTTTTCATCCACACCAAATCGGCGCCCGAACAGAACGATTTTCCATTCCCGCAAAGGGTAACCACCCTGACTTGATCATCAGCACCCACCTCACTGAAAAAATGGCTGATTTCCCAAACCATTTTACGGTTAAGGGCGTTGTGCTGTTCCGGCCTGTTAAGGCGCAGGTGGGCAACTTTCCCCTCAATTGAAAAATCTATGGTTTCATAATTATTTTTCATTCTTTTATCTGTTGATATTTTATTTCATCGTCAGAACTTGGATCAACGTCGCGGGTAGAGGAGATGTCTTCTTTTTATAAACATTTCGTTCCTCTGGAGCTGATCACCAAACAACGGTGATGGTTGGTGTGGACGCCCGGTTCTACCATCCCGATAGCTATCGGGATCGGCGCTATGCACCATAATAATAATTGTGAACAGTAAACTATGAACAATAAGTTGCCTCGCCTTTTTGAAATACTGCCTACTACTCCCGATAGCTATCGGGGCTGCCACTTATTTCTTTTATGTCTTTGCCTCGCCCGATTCAATCAGTGTCCGCCTTCGCCTTTGCCTTCTTCTTCTCCTCTTCCTCCCTACATCCTATAAACCCCTGTTTTCGGCTCCGGCCATTTTTTATTGAGCGAAACCGAAATTGCCAACGCCAGAATATTTCGTGTTTCAGCCGGATCAATTATTCCATCGTCCCACAGCCTTGAGGTGCTGTACAGCGCAGTGCTCTGCTCTTCGAAAAGCTCAACAAGCGAAGGGGCTCCCTGATTATCCTTATTTTGTTTGATGTTCTTTAGCACAAACGAGGCCTGCTCGCCACCCATTACGCCTATCCGGGCATTGGGCCACATAAACAGGAAATGCGGACTGTATGCCCGTCCAGCCATGGCATAATTGCCTGCACCATACGAACCTCCAGTTACAACTGTAAATTTGGGTACTGATGCTGTTGCCACGGCATGAATCATTTTTGCCCCATTACGGGCAATTCCTTCTTGTTCGTATTTTTTCCCTACAACAAAACCGGTTATATTCTGTAGAAATACCAGCGGAATTTTGCGGAAGTTACATAACTCAACAAAATGGGCTCCTTTCAGCGATGCTTCGGAGGTAAGGAAACCATTGTTGGCCAAAATACCAACAGGATATCCATTTATGCGGGCAAAACCGGTAATCAGGGTAGTTCCGTAATTGGTTTTGAATTCCTGAAAGCGGCTTCCATCAACCAATCGGGCAATAATTTCGTGCATCTGAACCGGCTTTTTCAGGTCGATAGGCGCCAGTCCATATAAATCTTCCTGGTTATACAAAGGTTCTTCAACAGGTAATTGCTCCATTGGCTGAACATTGGCAGGGGGTAATGTTTCGAATATAGACCGGCAAATACGTAAAGCATCGGCATCGTCTTCGGCAATGTGGTCGGCAACTCCTGATATGGAAGTATGTACAACTGCTCCCCCCAATTCTTCGGCAGTAACAGTTTCTCCGGTGGCAGCCTGCACCAAAGGGGGCCCTCCGATAAAAATTGTACCCTGGTTCCTGACAATAATGGTCTGATCGCTCATGGCCGGAACATAAGCCCCTCCGGCAGTACAGGAACCCATTACCACCGATATTTGCGGAATGCCCTGTGCCGACATCTGAGCCTGGTTATAGAAAATGCGGCCAAAATGATCCCGATCGGGGAAAAGGTTTTCCTGTTCGGGGAGATAAATACCGCCCGAATCGACAAGGTAAACGCAGGGAAGATTATTCTGAAGGGCAATTTCCTGGGCACGCAGGTGTTTTTTCAGCGTTTCCTTCACATATGTTCCGCCCTTTACAGTAGCGTCGTTGGCTACTATAATTGCAGGTTTTCTGTGTATCATCCCTATTCCGGTAATAATTCCGGCAGAAGGGAACTGGTTGTTGTACTGGCCGAAAGCTGCCAGTGCCGATAGCTCAAAAAAAGGTGTTTTTGGGTCGATAAGCAGTTGGATGCGTCGGCGGGCCAAAAGCTTTCCGCGCTCGCGGTGCTTCATCACTGCCGGATCGGTTTCGCGGTTAACAGTTTTTTCCACTGCTTCCCTGAATTTTTGTATGAAATCTGAATAATGTTTTTTTTTAACTGAAAACTTATCCGACCCGATATATGCTTTTGAAATAATTTGTTCCATTAGTTGTTATGATTTCCCCTATTTATATGCTTAAATGACAAAAACAAAGCATAAATGTTCAATGTAATAGATTGTATATTAAACAATTTTCAATTGCAATTTTCTAAGATATCGCTAATTGAGAAAATATATATATTCGCTCGTCAAACTATAACAAGATGAACGAAAAAGGCCGAATTATGGAACCCCGTTTGGTTGCCGCACTAAAAACCGGCGATGCTTTGGCCTTTGACGAAATATTCCGCTTGTATGGGAAGCGTTTGTATCATTTTTCACTGGGATATCTGAAATCAAAAACTGATGCTGAAGAAGTGGTACAGGAGGTTTTCATGAAAATCTGGCATAGCCGATCTACCTTAAATCCTGATCTCTCTTTTAATGCTTACCTGTTCAAAATTGCGTACAGGCATATTGCCGAAAGGTTCAGAAGAAGCATTCAGGAAAAGAAATATCTTCATGATTTAGCCACAGAATCGATTGATTTTACTGCTGAAATGGATGAGCGGGCCAATTACCGGTCGTTGCTCGAACTGGTGGAAAAGCTGATACAGAAACTCCCTGAAAGACAAAAAGAAGTGATTATACTCCGTAGAATTGAGGGATTATCGGTAGCCGATATTGCTGCCCGATTGGATATTTCGCCCAAAACGGTAGAACACCACATTACAGAAGCACTCAAAAACATTAAAGCAGGTTTGGACCCGGAAAGCATTGCCGGAATGTTATTTTTTGTGTTGTTTGTAAAACAGGGCATAGCCACAAAAAAATATAGCTGCCGATTCACAGATTTTTAAATTAACCTTTCTCCGGTCTCGGTATTCCTGTTCTCCATATTTATAGCCACACCCGCCTGAACGATGAAGTCGGGCAAGGATTCACAGATTTTTTGAAAATATTTCATTTCCCGCTAAGGGTTTTTAATTGCTCATTGCTATATATTAACAGAGACAAATAGAATATACGGAGTCACCGGATCACCGGATTACAGAATCACAATAAGAAATGACATTCGACATCAACATATTAAAACGGTTCTTCGAGGGAAAATATTCCCGG
>CAZMDP010000342.1:0-3714 GCA_964565015.1 uncultured Prolixibacteraceae bacterium
TTGGTGTCGGGCTTGGACGGGTGTTTCCAGGTTATGCCCAAAGTGGGATTAATTTCTGCGGAAATAGATGTTATCGAGCCAGATGTCGCCATTACCATCGAATTTTAGCTGAATCACATTACTTAAATTAACAGGAGCAAACGATGACAGGGGAATGTCGATACTTCTCCAGCCAGTAGTGGGCACTGTTAGTGAATAAGCGGTTTCTACAGGTCCGGGACTTATCAGATATACGTTGAGCTGTGTCGAATTTGCCGTCCAGAAATCAATATGCAGAAATCCCATTGCCGAAACATTCTGGCTGCTACCCAATTCTATCCCCTGATAGTTGAGGCCAGCCATTTTTAAGGTGTTATTTCCCTGAATTTGTATTATTGAGGTAACGGTTGCCTGTCCCCAGCCGGGATTAACATTCGTTCCCGGTATTTGGGTGTAGGCATCGCTAAACACACTTATTACATTGGCTGCAATGTGTGTGGGTGTTGGCGCAGCTGTGGTGGGGGCTGCCGGAATAGTAGCATCGCTGTAGAAATAGATGTTGTCGGCATAAAAGCTTGGAATATTTCCGTTTACATCCACAAAAATAAGCTGCGCAAGATTTGTTCTCCGGCTTAGTCCCGAGAAATTTGAGAATGGTATGTCGAGGCTGATCCATTGCTGCGATTGCGCCGGTGTTATGGTCCGGGTAAAGGTGCCGGTAACATTTGTGCTTCCGAAATCGACCAGTTCGAGCCGTATTTGTGCATTGGCGGTTAACACGTTTGGAACGAAAATATCCACATGCAAATGGGTCATCGAGGAAGCATTTATGGCAGGTGAACTAAACTCAATGCCAACAAAATTAAAGTTGGTGTAATGCAGGATTTGGTCCCCGTTTACTTCAAAATCGGCCGAAAGCGTGGTTTGATAAGGTGCCCAGTAACCGTTGTAATAATTCACCGGAACATTGGTATAGGCATTGCTGAAAACTGAAATTACCTTGTCGGCGGCGCGGGTTGGAACAGGTGCATGTTGAAATACGCCCCTCGATTGAATGGTTAACGACCCCGCGGCAGCCTTATTCCCAACTTTGGCCGTGATTGTGGCATTGCCCGGCCCACCCGAAATGGATATTTTCCCTGTTTGATCGACCGAAGCGATTGCCGGGTTTGATGAGCTGAATTCAAAATAGGCTGGCGCAATATTGATGGCCTGGTTTACACCGGTAGGCATATTAAATATGGAAGTAAGTCCGGTAACAGCTTTAGAAACCCCGACGAACGATGTTTCGGACTGATCTTGCCCGTTCATAATGCTAAATTGCGGATGGGCGATAGTACCCAGATTTTCGAACTTCAATTCATCTATCCAGAAAGAAAAACCCTTGCCATCGACCGGACCCACTGAATAGAAGAACATACCTTTTTCGGCAGTCAGCTTCGATGGATCGGGAATCGGGATGATGTATTTTTTCCAGTTTGTAGAAACACTTAAACCCGAAATGGTTACCTGGTATTTCGATGGTCCGAGGTCGTTCCCGAAGCCAACCAGATCGAGAACAGCCGACTGGGTAGCTTTTGCCCAGAAGGTGAGGGCATTGTATCCTGATAAATCCCTGCCTGTTTGTGTGAAAAACACCCCACCGGCATAAGCTCCCATCGGATCGCCGGCATTCGGGACATCAAACCGCATCGATGCTTTTGAGTTGTTCCAGGTTACTTTATTGTCAACATCGAAAGCGGTTGGAACCGATCCCCCGAATGCAGCATAATTGAGCCCGCTGCTGAAGCCGTCAATAAATACTTCAGGATTATCGGGGAATGAAACTGGTTTTAAATCTTCAAGGTCGCGCTCGCATCCTATAAAAAGCAACGCCACAATACCAAAGGCGAAAAGCTTTTTTAAACTGATATGCAATTTTGTATTCATTTTATTGAGTTTTTTATTTTCCAATGTTTATGCGTACATAGGTCCTGATCTCCCATTCGTTGCCATTGTCAAACCCGATAGCATCCGGATCGGGTACCAGCTTTCCGCTTCCTTCAAGTTTCCAGGTGGGGGCATAGCGGGGCGAATACCTGTCGAGGGTGCGGTATGTAGCCCTGATACCTATGTTGGTATCGGGGAGGTCAAACCAGTCGGGCTTGCGCAATGAGGTCGAAATATCAGCCATAAGCTGGAGCGGGAAGGTCAGGTTATAATCGCGGTGATAGTCGTAGGGACCCCAATCGTTTATGCGTGCAAACGAAATCAGTTTTATTTCCTTGTAGATCATTCGAAGATCCATTCCGTAGCGCCTGATGAGCCTGTCGTCGCTGCCGTTGGCCTGTGCATCGCCTGCATACAGGTTGGCAATAAATCCGAAATTATGGTTTACCTTCGAAACCAGTCTGGTATGTACTTCCCACAAATCTTTGGCAGGGGCGGCTCCCGGAAAGGCAAAAATGGTGCGCCCATCGGGTAAAATTCCCACAGCAGCATCCTGCGTGGTTGGCAAATGACGGTAAACAAAGCCTAAACTAACAGCCAGGCCTGCATCTTCGGCCCTGTCGTTGTCCCAGTCGTACATCCAGGTGCCGGGTGTGGGGTCGTATGTAAATAAAATTTCGCCGGCTACCTGTTCCCTGTTGCCTCTCACCACAAACGGGTCTTCGAGAATGTTTCTAGGCCTTCCCGGTGCAGGTACTCCTGCCGGAATAGGGCCTTCGAGCGGTTTTTGCCATAAAAAATTCGGCGCAATCTGCAGATCGCCAATTAAGTAGGTAAAACCCGAAAGGAAATTATACTGGTTGCCACTTCCGCTGTCTTTTAGTTTCCATCCGGTAAAAGTAAGGGTATAGTCGGCACCGCCCTGCGCCACCAGTCCCATGGCAGCCGATTGTGCATACCAGTTTAACCTGCCGCCTTTGTAGGTCAGTTTAAGTTTCCCCCCGAAATTGTCCTGCGACTTTATTTCGTCTTTATACACCGTATAATTTCCTTCCTCGCCGCGCACGACCTGAAATTCGCGTCCCTGAAGCGGCTGTCCGGCCCAAATACCGCCCAAATCGATACCAAACTTGCCAAAATCCCTGTTCAGGTGCAGGGTAAGCCGCCTGGTTTTAGGTTGCGGAATAGCAAACGAACTTTCGGTAAGACCGAGTTGAGCCAGGTCTTCATGGAAAATCCCGGTAAACTTGAACCCTGATAAATTTTTGCTGTATTTAAGCAAAACTGCCGGGTTGGCTCCCCACCATAGCTGTGGCCCGAATGCCAGTTTGAAATCGCTGAAACTTTTTTTGCCCTCCATTTCGAATCCAAATGGCGCAATACCATTGTATATGTCAATATTGGGCCCGTAGTTGGCTTCGGGGTAAAGTCCAAAGAAATCGCCTTCGTACCCCCAGTGATAATGGCCGGTGCGATAAAATCCGGTAAGATTAAACAGTTTGTGGTCCCATTCGTAGCTTGCCCGGTAAATCTGTACACGGTTGAGGGATTCAATGTTGAGGTTGCCGCCTTCGCTGGCTACTTCAACAGGTCTGCCCCTGTTTTCGTAAAATATCTGGTCAATGGGGTTCTGTGCCACATTCCCCAGAACGTTTACTTCTGCATTTGCCCTGAAATTGGGCGCCGGATTGGCCTCTACCCCAAAATAAAACGACTGCATCTGATCGAAGCCCAGTTTATTCGGGTATTCAGTACTTCCTTGCGGAGCATCTTTTGGGGTTGAAATTAAACTCCCTCCCGTATTGA
>CAZMDP010000343.1:0-3713 GCA_964565015.1 uncultured Prolixibacteraceae bacterium
CGGTGTTTGCAAACATTTCGGAGAAAATCCCCGAAAAATCGATACTGGTGTTTAACAACACGCGGGTAATCCATGCACGACTCCATTTCAGGCGCGAAACAGGTGCACTTATCGAGATTTTTTGTCTCGAGCCGCACAAACCGGCCGATTATCAGCTTTCGTTCCAGCAAACAGGCGAAGCAGAATGGAAATGTCTGGTTGGCAATGCCCGTAAGTGGAAGCAGGGCAGTTTGCAGCGGCAGGTAACGGTTGGCAACCACATCGTTTGCCTTAATGCCGAAATGACAGGTAAAGCGGGCAACGCCTTTATTATCCGTTTTAAGTGGGATCAGCCTGTAACCTTTGCCGAAATTATTGAAGCAGCCGGAGATATCCCGATCCCGCCCTATCTGAACCGCGAAGCCGACGAGTCGGACAACGACCGTTACCAGACCCTGTATGCCAAAATTGACGGATCGGTGGCCGCCCCAACGGCAGGACTGCATTTTACCGAAAGGGTACTTGAAGCGTTGCTCCGAAGGAATATTTCGACCGAAGAGCTTACCTTACATGTTGGGGCAGGAACTTTTCAGCCGGTAAAATCGGAAAAGGTTTCGGAACACGAGATGCACACCGAAACGGTTGTGGTTACAAAACATCTTATCGGGAAACTGATGGAAAACAAGTACCATTTGATTGCCATTGGTACCACCTCCGTGCGCTCGCTCGAAAGCCTGTACTGGTTAGGAACAAAAATAAACCGCCTGCACTCGGACGGGATTTTGCATGTCGGGCAGTGGGAACCCTATCAGGCCGAACCCGAAATATCGGTTTCGGAAGCGTTGCGGAATATTTTTGAATATATGGATAAAATGTTGTTGGATCAATTAACATTTATCACCTCCATCATAATTGTCCCGGGGTATAAGTTTCGTTTGATCAACGGTATGCTTACCAATTTTCACCAGCCACAAAGTACATTGCTCTTGCTTATTGGGGCATTTTTAGGCAACGACTGGAAAAAAGTTTACGAATATGCCCTGAAGAACAATTTCAGGTTTCTGAGCTATGGCGACAGCAATCTGTATCTGAAGTGGTGAATACTGTAGGCTATTTCTTGTTTTTGTCTTTCATTTTCAGGAAATTCAAAGGCGTCATAACGGCAATTGTTGAATTTCGGTAATCTTTAATATTCCGCGTAATAATAGCATCTAAGCCTTTTATTGTTTTAGCTGATGAATATTGAACCGAATCTTCATAATCCGAAAAGTCATTTTTCAGTGCCTGAATAATTTCTGTTTTGGTAGTTCCAATTATTTCGGTCATTTCTGTCAACGATTCAACAACTTCGAGCGTTTTCCTATGCCCCAGAAACTTTCTTACCACGTAATAAATATTAATAATGCTGATGGCCGAAACATAAAGTTTTACAGTGCCCTGCTCGTTAAGCTCAAAAATTTCGGTGGCAGGATTAACGTAAGGTTCTCTGTCTGTAAAAAAGTCAATTATTACATCCGAATCTATAAAAAGTTTATACTCCATATTTTTTTGAAAGTTCGTCAGCTAAGATTTGTTTATAGTCGAAATTTTCGTCTGTTTTTAAAATACCCCGTAGCTTTCTGACTTTTGGGGAAAGTTGTCTTTCTTTTATTTTTTGTCGGTCGGATGTTATAAATTTTAAATAATTCTCAACCATTTCGGAGAGGCTTTGTCCTTTTTCTTTTGCGTATTCCTTAGCTATCTCAATGATTTCTTTTTCTATTGTCAATGTCAGCTTTGTATTCATTCTTTTTTGTTTTCAACAAATATACGTGTTCGTATTTGATTTAGCAATACGTGCTAAAGAATGACAGTTTTTTACCTGAAAATCTTTCTTTCGTTGAGCGCCTTACGATATCGGTCGGCATTGCGGTTGTGTTCGGCCAGGGTACGGGCAAATGCGTGATACCCCGAAAAATCGTCCTTTGCGCAGAAATAGAGGTAGTTGTGCGCTTCATAATTCAGAACTGCGTCGATGGATGAAATTTCGGGAAATGTAATCGGTCCGGGCGGCAAACCTGCATTTTTATATGTATTGTATGGCGAATCTGTTTCGAGGTGAACAAAAAGAATGCGCTGAAGGGTAAAATCGCCAACGGCAAATTTCACGGTAGGGTCGGCCTGAAGGGGCATGTTTCGCCTAAGCCGGTTAATGTACACACCCGCCACACGCGGTTTTTCATCTTCTTTTACCGTTTCTTCCTGAACAATGGCGGCAAGTGTAGCCACCTCAACCGGGGTAAGGCCCAAAGCTTCGGCTTTTTGCCGGCGTTGTTCGGTCCAAAACCGGTCATACTCTTTTTTCATGCGGTCGGTAAATTCTTTGGGCGTGGTTGTCCAGTAAAACTGGTAAGTATTCGGGATAAACATGGCTTTGTAGGTTTCGGGGGTAAATCCATATTCGGGGCCGTAATCGGGCGACAGTACTTCCATAAATGCAGAGCTGTCGGGTTCGAGGTACCCGGCAACAACCGATGCAAGCTGCTCTGGAAAGCGGATATTGTTAAAAGTAACGTTTAATGCAGTTTGCTGACCCGAACGCAGCATATTGACCACCTCGTTCGAATTCATGTTTTTTCGCAGCAGGTAACGGCCGGGTTTTATCAACGAAGGGTATTCCTTCTTTTTGGCCACCCATTTGAATCCTTTCAAATCGTACAAAACATCGTTTTTTACAAGGCTATCGATTACAGCTTCGAAGGTACTCCCCCGGTGAACGAAAAGTACATAATCGGCCTTAACATTTTCGTGAAAGATATAGCCAAACAACTGCCATGCCCTTAATCCGGCCACAACCAAAGCAATGGCAATCGTCAGAATGATATATTTGCCCATCCGGGGCAGCATATTTATTTTGTATTTCTGCTCAAGTTTCATTACCGCAATTTTTTTTGGCGAAAATACAAAACAAAGTTCAGCATGATGTGAATTTATACGGAGATTGTTTTTATAACCGCTGTTAATAACATAAAATAAACAGCGTCGATAATCCGGTTTCGTCTGTTCAAATACGGTACATTTTTTCTAAATTCGCCCCCTGAAAATTTAATTTTGAAAAGGATGTTACAGGCAAAGCTTACCGATAATATTTACTTCATGGGGTTTAACGACCGCCGGACCCATCTGTTCGAGAATATATGGCCAATTCCGCATGGCGTTTCGTATAATTCGTATCTCATTGTTGATGAAAAAGTCGCCCTGATCGATACGGTTGAAAGGCAGTTTATTGACGATTACCTCGATGAGGTTGAATCGATTATCGGTGGCCGAAAAGTTGATTACCTGATAATAAATCACATGGAACCCGACCATTCGGGTGCCTTGAAAGCATTGGTAACCAAGTACCCCGACATAATACTGGTGGGGAACAAAAAAACTTTTGGGTTTGTCGAAAGTTTCTATTTCAGTCCGGCCAATATCCTCGAGGTTAAAGATGACGATACCCTCGATCTGGGCACATTAAAACTTCAGTTCAGAATGGTCCCTATGGTACATTGGCCCGAAACCATGGTTACCTACGAAACCAACCACAAAATCCTTTTCTCGGGCGATGCGTTTGGCAGTTACGGAACCCTCGACGGCGGCATTTTCGACGATGAAATCAACCTCGATTTTTATGAAGTGGAAGGGATGCGATACTTTACCAACATTGTGGGACAATATTGTGCACATACCCAAAGGGCAATTAAAAAACT
>CAZMDP010000344.1:0-3706 GCA_964565015.1 uncultured Prolixibacteraceae bacterium
GGTTTGGTATTGCCGGGCATACACGCTCAAAGAGAAATATAATATCTGGAAATCGAAGATGGTATTTCTTCCCAAAACAAACCTGAAAACCGAAACCCTGACCACCAACTTTTCAGAAACTTATCCCGAAATCGGGGTGCCAATTTATTTTTTCAGCGGTAAATACGATTTAACGGTGAATATTGATTTGTCAAGGGATTATTACATTCACCTTACTGCCCCTGCGAAAGGGTTTTACACTTTCGGGAATTCGGCCCACGGCCCCCTGTTTGAAGAAACCGAACGGTTCAGGGAATTATTGGAAACTGATATCCTAAAGCCATGAAAACAATTTATCTTTGAACGTAATAATAAAAACAGTAATGATTTTCAGGAGAATCCATAGTTTTTTTCCCTTTGCGAGGTTGATTAAACTGCTGATATTCTTATCGGTCGGTATGCAGTTTATCGTTATTTCGCAAATGTACGTTGCCGGAAGCACACTTTTTAATGATTTTTCTGCCATGCTGCTGCGTATCTTCAGGGGAACATTACTGACTTTTGTTGCCGGACTTCTGCTGGCATACCCGGCCCTGTCCGTTATCCGATGGCTAAACAAGCGCCTCCAATGGAGAGGAAACGGCATGAAAAGGTTTCTCCTTCAGTTTTCGGCAGCGTTAATATTAGGTATCCTGGTAACGCCGATTGTATTATTTCTGGCAGCTGTATTATTCGTAGTGAAGTTCGATTTTCCGCTCATTCTCGATAATGTTTACTACCTGATTGTCCTTAGCTTATTTCTGATGAGCATCCTCGAAGCATGGATATATCTGGAAGAAAGCGTAAAGGAAAAAATCAAAGCCGAAAAACTTGAAAAGGAGCTCATCGAAGAAGCCGCTAAAAAAATGGTATTCGAAGCCAAAGCACAGGTTGAGGAAATCAAGGCCACAGCGGCGCAGCAACTTATTGAGCAGGAAAAAAAACTCAACCGGGAACTTCAATCCGAAATTGAAAAGAGTGAACAGCTTGCCCGCCAACTGAACGAAAGCCGGGGTCAACTGCAAAGCCTGCTGTCGAACCTGGTGGGGGCGGCTTATCGTTGCAATTTCGATGATTATTACACCATGCAATACATCAGCGGGAAAATCCTCGACATTTCGGGATACCCCCCGGCTGATTTTCTGCATAACCATGTCAGGTCTTATGCCTCTATCATTCATCCTGATGACTTCGGAATGTGCAAAAAGGCGATTTCGGAAGCGGTGGAAAACAAGGCGCCTTTCGAAATGGAATACCGGCTCATTCATGCAAATGGAAATATAGTCTGGGTAAAAGAAAACGGTAAGCCCATCTACAATGAAAATGGCGAAATGGCTTTTCTGGATGGGATTATAATAGATGTTACCCGCCGCAGGGAAGCCGAAATTGCAGCAAAAGAGAGCGACCTGAAATACAAGGAACTGATGGACTTTTTGCCGCAGCCCGTGTTTGAGCTCGATATCATGGGAAACCTGGTTTACGGCAACAAAGCCGGTTACCAATTCTTTGGGCTTCCCCCTTCCGATCCGGAACAGAAAATATCGGTCCTCGATTGCTTTGTAGAAGAGGACAGGCCCCGGATAATTGAAAACATAAAACAATCGCGCCGTGGAATTTTGACCGAACCCTATGAATATACCGCCATAAAAAGCGATGGGACGCTATGTCCGGTCATGGTATTTGGCAGCCCCATCATCCGTAATGATGAAATTGTGGGCCGGCGCGGCATTATTATCGACATTTCGGAGAGGAAGCGTTACGAAACCAAACTTATCAATGCCAAAGAGGAACTGGAGAAAATAAACAGCACCCTCGAACAGGTGGTTGACAAGCGTACCAAAGAACTCACCGAAGCCAACACCCAGTTGCTGAAAGTGCAGAAAGAGAACCTTCAATCACAATTCGAAGTACTGAAAAGCCAGATCAACCCGCACTTCATGTTCAACAGCCTCAATGTACTTTCGGGCCTGATCAGCAAAGACATTGGCAAGGCACAGCAATTTATCGATGAGTTTTCGCACATTTACCGCTATGTTCTCGAAACGCTCGAACAACCCGTGGTAACCCTCGAAAAGGAACTCGACTTTATGCGGTCGTACCTGTTCCTTCAGCAAATCAGGCATGGCAACGACCTTTCGTGGTCGGTAAAAATCCCCTCAGCGCTGCTGAAGTGGGTACTGCCACCCCTCTCGTTGCAGGTTGTGCTCGAAAATGCCATAAAACACAACATTGTAAACGAACAGAAACCCCTGAAAATTGATATTTTCAGCGAAGAAACCACACTGGTGGTGCGGAACAACATCCAACCGAAGATTTCGGCTGTGGCCTCAACCGGTTTAGGATTGAAAAACCTGGTGAAACGATATGGGTTGATCGGCCAGAAAGAACCGGTGTTTTATGTTGAAACAGGATATTATGTGGCAAAACTGCCGTTAATTGAAACCGATTGATATGAAGGTACTGATTGTAGAAGACGAGAGCATTGCTGCCGATAAGCTCGAAATGATGCTCCGGGAAATAGACCCGGCCATACAGGTAATGGCCAAAACCGACAGCGTAAAAGAAACGGTAAAGTGGTTGGATTTGCACAGTGCCGACCTGATTTTTCTCGATATTCAGCTTTCCGATGGCATCAGTTTCAGTATATTCGAGCAGGTGGCCGTAAACACACCGGTCATATTCACCACCGCTTACGACCAGTATGCCATAAAAGCCTTTCAACTGAACAGCATCGCCTACCTGCTGAAGCCCATCCGCAAAGCCGACCTGGCTGACAGCCTGAAAAAATTTGCCTCGTTAAAATCGGCTTTTACCATCGATTTTGATGCCTTGCTGGCCGGAATTCAGGGCAAAAAACCGGAATACAAAAAACGTTTCCTGATACAAATTGGCGAGAAAATCAGAAAGGTTGAAATTTCGGAAGTGGCTTATTTCTATGTGCTCGATAAAAGCGTGTATATGAAAACCGCTCAGGGCAACTCTTATCCGGTTGACTATACACTCGACCGGCTGGCCGAAACTATTGATCCCGAAAAATTCTTCAGGATTAACCGTAAGTTTATCGTGAATATGGATGCCATAGCGAATATGGTGGCTTATTCGCGCGGTCGCATCAAACTGGAACTGAAACCCCGCACCGACGATGAGTTTGATACCATAGTAAGTATCGACCGGTCGGCCGATTTTAAGAAGTGGCTGAATTCGTGAGTCATTTTTTTGGGTTTAATAAACAAACAAACAAAGATAAAACATTGGTTTTTTGAAATAAAATACTAAATTTGACACAAAGTGTCAAAACGGAATTAATCAAAAAATGCAAAGTCTTGGCGAAAAAATAAGGGCTCTCAGAGAAAGTAAGAAATTACCCCTGCGAACGGTTGCAGCTTCCATTGATATTGATCAGGCGATATTGAGCAAAATTGAAAGAGGTCTGCGAAAAGCCACAAGGGACCAGGTTTTAAAATTGGCTCACTACTTTAGTATCAACGAAAATGATTTGCTTGTTTTGTGGTTAGCCGACCGTTTGGTTTATGAACTGACAGATGAAGAATTGGCATTACAAGCTTTGAAGATTGCCGAAGAAAAGGTTATATACCATACAAAAATGCAATTAGACAAGAGGAAAATATCCGATATTATCCGTCAGGTATTATCAGGATTTAAATCGGTTAAAAAAGCCTGGATTTTT
>CAZMDP010000345.1:0-3706 GCA_964565015.1 uncultured Prolixibacteraceae bacterium
ATGAGCAGCACCGTGGCATAAATCTGTTGAGCAATTTCAGGGAAAAGGTTCATTTGGCGCAAAACAAAGGCGTAATAAAAGGGGTTTTATGGCATCAGGGCGAGAGCAACGCCAATAAAACCGATTTGCCGGTGTATAAAGATGCCTTAACGCAATTGTTTTCCCTGTTCAGGGAATACATTCGAAATGATGAAATACCAATAATCATGGGTGAATTGGGGAAATTTGCCATCCCCGAAGAAAAAGCAGAAAGATTTGAAGAAGTCAATAAAATTATAAGAGAAATCGCTTCAGAGTATGACCATGTTTTTTATATATCGTCAGATGGATTGGAACATTCAGGGGACAACCTCCATTTCAATTCTGCTGCACAGCGCGAACTTGGTAAAAGATATGCCAGAAAGTATATTGAAATTCATCATAATAAACCGTAATAATCCATGAAAACCAAAAACTGCTTTACTTACCTCCCTATAGTCTGCACCATATTCGGATGCACCAATCCGGGAACTGAAAACAAAAAGCTTCCGGAAAACCCCAATATCCTGTTTATTGCCATTGACGACCTTCGGCCCGAATTGGGCTGTTATGGTAACCCACACATCATATCGCCAAATATCGACCGGCTGGCACAAAAAGGCGCTGTATTTACCAATCATTTCGTTTCGGTTCCAACGTGCGGTGCATCGCGCTACAGCCTGATTACGGGAATGAATCCGCGCACGCGTGGTCACCTCAGCAACGAGGCCATTCGCGAAAACCTGGCCGGAAAACCCGAAGCCGAACGTCCCGAATCGTTTATCCACCATCTGCGACGGAACGGGTATAATGCGGTGGGCATTGGAAAAATAAGCCACTATGCTGATGGTTTGCTGTATGGCTATAACGACCCGGTTGGCACTGAGCTTGAAATGCCCCACAGCTGGAACGAAATGCTGCTCGATGCCGGAAAGTGGGGCACCGGATGGAATGCCTTTTTCGGGTACGCCGACGGCGGGAACCGCCAAAGTATGAAAAACCAGGTAAAACCATACGAAATGGCCGATGTGGATGACAACGGGTATCCCGATGGGCTGATTACCAACCAGGCACTGAAAAAACTGGTTGAACTGAAAAACCGGAAAGAACCGTTTTTTCTGGGCGTCGGGTTTTTTAAGCCCCATTTGCCGTTTAATGCGCCCAAACGGTATTGGGACCTGTACGATGAAACAACCATTCCGGTTTCGCCCAATCCGTTTATTCCCGAAGGTGTAAACCCTGAAAGTTTGCACGGCAGCTCCGAATTTAACAGTTACCGGCTTGGCGACGAAACAGCTTCACTCGATGGTCCTGTATCAGATGCCTATGCCAGAAAACTGCGCCACGCCTATTTTGCCTGTGTAAGTTATATCGATGCTCAGGTAGGGAAATTGCTCGATGAGCTTGAAAAACAGGGATTATCAGAAAATACCGTTGTGGTCATCTGGGGCGATCATGGGTGGCACCTGGGCGATCATCTGATATGGGGCAAGCACACCATATTCGAGCGGGCATTAAAAAGCGCTTTCATCGTTTATGTGCCGGGTATTACAAAAGGAAATGTTATTCATCAGGTTGTCAGTACGGTTGATATTTATCCTACGTTGGTTGAGTTGGCCAGCATAGAAATGCCCCATCAAACCGATGGCAAAAGCCTTTTACCTTTAATGAAAAACCAGGCATCCGATTGGGAAAATGCCTCTTATGGTTATTTCAGAAACGGCATATCGCTGCGTACCGAACGATACCGTCTGACACGATATTTCAGGAAAGCAGAACCCACCATTGAACTTTACGACCATCAATCCGACCCCAACGAAACCCGGAATATTGCCGGTGAACATCCTGAAATCGTTGAAAGCCTGATGCAATTGTGGGAAAAGGGGAATACAGGAATTTTTGAATAGTCAAAATTGTTTGATTTGGTATCCTGAAAGGAAATGCAGATTAAATAGAAAAGCCTGAGAATTTGTTTATGTAGTTTGTATGCTTATTAAAAAATGCCTTTTATTGACAATACAAAAAAAATTTTAAACCTTCTCTATACCATTTATTTTCCCCGAATTTCGTTAATTTGTAAAGAGAACAGGTTCTGCTGAGATTATAAATAGAAAAGAACTAAATCAAATAAAATCAATTGCTATGAAAAAACTGAAATTAACCTTTGTATTCGTTTTTTGCTCCATTTTTTTCGTACAGGCACAAACCGACGATGGTGTACTCAGGATGAACGAGTTCAGGGTCCCCCGAAAGCGTCAGATCATACAGGTACCCAAAGTAGGGGAGTATCAGGTATTGAAATGCGATTTTCATATGCACACCGTTTTTTCCGATGGGCATGTTTGGCCAAGCGTCAGGGTGCAGGAAGCCTGGCTCGAAGGTCTCGATGTCATCTCGATTACCGACCATGTGGAATATTCGCCCCACAAAAACGATGTAAATGTAAACCACAACCGTCCTTGGGAATTGGTTAGGGATATTGCTGCCGAAAACAACCTGGTTCTGATAAAAGGAACCGAAATTACGCGCTCTACGCCCCCCGGACATTTCAACGCCATTTTTATCGGCGATGCTTCCGGTTATATCGAGGATAATTCATCCGAAAAGGATAAAGAAGCCGTTATGAAGGCTAAAGAGCAGAATGCGTTTATTTTTTGGAACCATCCCGGCTGGAAGGTAAATCAGGTTGAAGGATCGTATGAGTGGATCAGTTTCGTGAATGAATTGAAAAACGAGGGCACTCTCCATGGCATAGAGGTAATCAATGGTTTCGGGTTTCACAAAAAGGCGCTCGACTGGTGCATCGACCACAACCTCACCGTATTGGGGACTTCGGATATTCATAACCTTGTAGCTCACGAATATAATCAGGGCGGTTATATAAGGCGCTCGATGACCCTTGTGATGGCAAAAAACAGGACGCCCGAAGCTGTGCGCGAGGCCCTTGATGCCGGACGGACCATTGCATGGGCAAGCAAATATCTTGCTGGTAAAGAGGAACATCTGCGAAACCTATTTCATGCCTGCGTCGAAATGGGCACTCCTTTTTATTCGAAAACGAGTAAAGGCAGCACCGGGGCCGAAACCGTTACCCATAATTATGAAATCCGCAACAACAGTGATCTATATTTTGAACTCGAACTGAAATCGGGCAACGGAACCCGCAATTTAACCTTGTTTCCACGGTCGGCACAAACAATTACTGCAGCCGGCGGGCAGGATAAACTTACTTACGAAGTAACAACAGCATTTGTCAGGAGCGATAAACATCTTGTGGTGGATTTGCCTTTGAAAAATTGATTTGAAGAAATTGTTTTGAGGCTCAATTCCAATTAATTGACTACCTTCGGGGTTATAATTTTGAACGCAGCAAACTTTAAACTTTACTAAATGAGCCATAATAAAATATTCTTTCTTTTAATCCTGTTGTTGTCCGTAGCATGCAATCGTTCTGAAAATTGTTCTCTTGAACGGAAATTCAATACGGCATACGAAGGTGAACACCTCAACCGTCTGGCATTCCCGATCGGTGGAATAGGAGCGGGGATGATCTGCCTTGAAGGGACCGGTGCGATTTCGCACGTTTCGGTGCGAAACCATCCCGATGTATTCAATGAACCGTTTTTAATGGCAGCACTTTCTGTAAAAGGTATGGAAAACGGAGCCAAAGTTCTTGAAGGGCCTGTCC
>CAZMDP010000346.1:0-3705 GCA_964565015.1 uncultured Prolixibacteraceae bacterium
GATCATTAATTCCCGGGAAATATACCGACTGTAAATAGGGATCAACGACTGTTGGTTTTGTAGTCAAACCGCCAGTTATACCTGCTCTTTTGCGCAATGCACCCACCGTTTTTGCCCAATCATCATCTGTCAGGGTACCCAATTCTGCCTTTGCTTCTGCATAATTCAGCAAAACTTCGCCATATCTGAAGATTGAAACTGCATTGGTATTCAGGTTGCCCTGATCGAGCGCTACATTGTCAACTGTCCACTTAATAGGCTGATAACCAGTATAAGTATAAGTAAACTCAGGGGCAGGAGTAATCACGTTTCCTCCGCTAATCCTTGTAAATCCCGGAGTTCTTATGGTTTGTTGCAACCTTTTATCCCTGTTTTTCACCTCATCTTTGAACAGCATTGTCTGATAACCTTCCGTATTGGTAAAGGGTGTTCCGTCAAGTTTCAGATAAGTATGTATAAACGGCCTGATAAAACTGAACCTAACGCCAGTGGTTGCACTGGTTAGATACCAGTTGGCAGCATGAACAACCGACAAATTTGTACTTGAAACCACAGCAGGCATGATTTCGGCGGCTACCGGGTTATCCGAATTGAATAATGCCCGGTATGATCTGTCGGTCCCAAGACCTTCGTAAACCGAAAATTTACCGCTATCCATGATAACTTTGGCTGCATTGGCAGCTTCAGTCAGCCATGCATTTGCAGTTCCGGCCAACCCAAGATTGGTGTGATATTTTCTGAAAGTACCTTCAAACAGGCATATCCTTGCTTTTAAAGCATAGGCTACATTTTTGGTAATCAATGTTCTTGAAGCGTCGTCAACTGTACGGATATACTGACATGCATAATTGATATCGGCAAGTACAGAATCCATTACCAATGCTCTTGAGTCACGGGGACCATAGAGTTGTGGATCATTTACATCCAATGGTTTGTTAATCCAGGGAACATCGCCATACCTTTTAACTTTCTCGAAATAGAAAAAAGCCCTGAAAAATTTTGCAAGACCAATATAATGTTGTTTCATTTCGGTCGAAACTGCAGGACTGTTGCAGTTCACAATAAAATAATTCAGGTTACGGAGCGAGCCCCATCCCCAGTTCCAATCTGCGCCCAAAGCAACAAGGTCGTACGCCGATGCTGAGGTATTATCCACTACATTCGGGCCATAAACCCCTTCCCTTATAAAAGGAGGAACATTTCGCCTTGCTCCATAATCCGACAAATTATCGCAGGTGTGAATATTGTTGGCACTTGGTAAAATATTATAAAACGATGTAGAATATAATTCAAGGCCACTAACGCTGTTAAATACAGCCTGTCGGGTCGTAGAATCAACCGGAATCTGATCCAGTTCGCAACCCCAAATCAATACGCTCATCAGAACAAGCAAAAAATATTTGATTTTCATATCTGTATATTATTAAGTTAATAAATCAGAAAGTTACTGATATACCGAAGGTGATATTCTTCATCATCGGATAGTTATAACCATCACCTGCATTTCCACTGGTAAAGAGCTGATCGGATGGAGCGGTTGCGTTTTCAACATCAACATTGTCCATTATTTTATAAATGGGCGACCATGTCCACAAGCTTTCTCCTGAAGCAAATATCCTTGCTGACTGTAATCCAATTTTCGGAATAAGACGTCCGGGAATATTATAACCAATCTGGATATTTTTCAGACGAATATACGAAGCATCCATCACATATTTTGACTGAGTTTGCCTTAGAATACCCTCTGCCCTGTTTGCCAAACGAGAAACATATCGTGGAAAGAACGAATTTGGATTTTCGGGTGACCATATGATACCCTCGTTCAGATGCCATTTGGGTATATCGCTGTATGGCCGGTTGTACTGCCCCCAGAAAATGGTTGATTCATAAATGGGATACCAATCCTGCTTGCCCACGCCCTGGAAAAATGCCGAGAAAAAGAAGTTGTTCCAGTCGGCGCTCAAATTTATACCATAAGTATAACGAGGAGCAGTATTACCTATAATGGTCCGGTCACCCGGATTGTCAACTGTATTATCACCGGCGTTTATAACACCATCAGGTTTCAGATCTTTGAGCTTGATATCGCCGATACTGATTTTCCCGGATGAAGAAGACCTGTATAAACTTTGGTTGGCATGATTGGCAATCTCCTCTTCCGATGTAAAGAACCCTTCGGTTATGAATCCCCATAGTTCACCGATTTTCATCCCAACATAGTAATCGTTGAGGAATTTATCCGGATTATTGTACCGTGTAATTTCAGCCTGATTATCGGCAAGCGAAAACCTCACGGAATAATTCAATGGTTTTGATTTTACATTGGCTTTATCGTTCCAGTTGGCTACCAGTTCCCAGCCTTTTGTCACCAGATCGGCATAGTTGCCACGTGGCGAAGTAGCGCCAAATACAGCAGGAAGGGTCATACCAATGGTGTACATATCGGTAGTTTCGCGCACATACATATCACCGGTAAATTGAAGCTTTCCGGAAAGCAACCCCAGATCAATGCCAATGTTTCGGGTTGTAGCGGTTTCCCAGGTCAAGCCATCGGGGAGCACCGAAGGACGACTGGTCTGCTGTGGCCTAATTCCGTTAAGAATCCTTCCTGACTGTGAAATACTGAATGTTTCCTGGAACGCATAGGAACTTATGCTCCCGTTGCCCAATGAGCCATATGAAGCACGAACTTTCAGATCGGAAATAATTTTATCCGAAATTTTGAAGAAACTTTCTTCAGAAATTCTCCAGGCAGCTGAAAACGACGGGAAAAATGCAAACCTTTCGTTTTCGGGGAATTTTGAAGAGCCATCGTAACGTCCGTTAAATTCAACTAAGTAACGGTCAGAGAAAATATAATTCAAGCGGTAAAAACCACCCAATATTACCCATTTCTCATACCCGCCTTCGGTAGTAATTGATTGACCCAGGGCAAGGTTAATATCACGTGCATTTTCGGTTATCAATCCGTTGCGCATTGCTCTCAACCGTTCGAAAACAGATTGTTCGTAATTATAACCCACCAATAATTTTACATAGTGTTTATCGGCAAAACGGTTTTCGTATTCGGTATAAATGTTGGATGCCGAGTACCTGGTTTCGCGTTGTGTTTCCTGAATATCGTTGGTGGTGGTGCCGATGTATTCAATTACACCCGGTCTTCGGCTATAGGGAATAGGAACCCTGATCTGTTTCGAATTGTTATTTGCAACCTGAAAAGTAAAATCACCTTTAACCCTCAAATGGTTATCCATGAATTTAGCCGAAAAAGCAGATGTGTTTCTAAAAGTATTCCGCTTGGTATCGATGCCATTTTTCCCATAATAAAAATCCCCGACTGTATAAGCTGCAGAGAAGGTAAGTGTTCCGTCGGGATTCAGCAGCGTTGCCAATGGATGCCCTTCGTCGGCTATGTTTCTCCATATTCCGCCACCTTCGCCCACATTCACCGGGTTGCGGTAGGTCATCTGCGAAAAATCGGAGTTATTCGAAACTTCGAGCCATGGAAAAATCTGCGCCGTACCTTTCGACCTCATATTATACATCATATAATCATCGGAGTTGTATCTGAACAAACCCTCCTGGTCAAATATCCTTCCCGTAAGCATAAAGCTTGTCTTATCGGTTGCCCCTGAAACGGTAATATTGTGTTCCACAGTATTTGAAGTTTCCTTGTATAGAATGTCAAACCAGTCGGTATTTCCG
>CAZMDP010000347.1:0-3692 GCA_964565015.1 uncultured Prolixibacteraceae bacterium
TAAACCAACCGGTTCGCGGCCAGGCGCAAGCATTTGCCAAATGGCATGGTTGCCGTATGTGTGGCCAAAACTTCCGGAAAAGAGGCTCCAGTACATGGCCTGTCGCACATCGGCATCGTCGAACCAGCCAAAAGTTTCAGGCTTCCAGTCGACCGGATGGTCTTCGTAGCGGGGTTCACCATCCATGACCGGCTTTTCGGGGATGGTTTCATAATCGGGTACCAACAACCTTTTATAAATGGCATACGAGCGTTGGCTGTGACCCGATTGTATCATGTTGAAATCGAGCCAGTCGGCATGCCTGAACCATTGCGATGAACTGGTTTCGCCCCAGGGATGGAAAGTCATCAGGTGGTTGGGGTCTTTCGATTTTATTCCTTTACCCAAGGCATCCCATATCGCAAAATTTTGTCCGCCTCCCTGCCTGTCGCCACCATTTATCCAGATTATATTTGGGAAATTGCGGTATCGTTCACCCAGCCATTGGCCATACGCATAAGCATTCCTTTCGTTGAAAATAACCGGCCCAACGCCCCATTGCTTATCCACTTTATCGCCCCAGGTAGGAAGAAGTCCAATAAATAATCCTTTCTCGGCGGCTTTTCTGATCACCCAATCGATGTGGGCAAAATATTTTTCATTTGGCCGGGTGGGGTCGTTGTTTATCAGGGGCCTTTCACCCTCGGCGTTGGGCGTATTCAACCCATCTAGTTCGGCAAGGATTACGGCCTGAATTACCGTAAAACCTTTCTCTCTCCGGTTTTCGAGGTATTTTTCGGTCTCATTTTTATTGAGCCTGTGGAACAATTCCCATGCAGTATCGCCAAGATAAAAAAATGGTGTGCCATTTTCGAAAATAAGATAACGGCTGTTTTGCGAAACCCTCAGTTTCCCATTGTTGAGGTTGACCGAAGGACCTTCCCATCTGACTTCCTGTCCAAATGCCGGTTGAAAAGCCAGTAGTACTAACCATGCCAGAAAGTATCGTTTCATACGGGTTTGTTATTTAAGTTTTCTGCTTTTTCTTTTTGGCCGATGGGAACAATACATTGTTCAGAATAAGCCTGTAACCAGGCGAGTTTGGGTACAGGCTAAGGTCGGTGGCCGGATCGCCCACCAAATGACGGTAATCTTCGGGGTCGTGGCCACCATAAAAGGTCCAGAAACCTTTACCTTGTTCGCCATGAATATACCGGGCCTCGTTGAGCGCTTTGTTTTCGCCCATGATAACAACTTCGGGTTTAATCAGGTCTTTTCTGAATGCTGTAGTTTGTCCCATAAACCCTTTTATTACGTTGTTATGGTTTTGGCATAGCATGGTAGGTATTGGATCCCATTTGGCCGAAAATTCAAACAGGGTAAAATAATCGTTTTCGCGCAGTACTTGTCGGGTATCGGTAACATCAATATCCGAAAACTCATAAATATAGGGGTCTTTTACCAGTTGAAAATTGCGGAATGCAAAGGTGCGCGAATAATCGAGTTTCTCGTTCATATCCGGATCGGCTGGATCGCCGTCGAACATCGATTCCACAATGTCGATGCCTGCGGCCGAAAGTGCAATATCGTATGTGTCGGTGGCTGCGCACATAGCAAAAAGGAAACCTCCATTGGTTACATATTTTTTCATTTCGCGGGCAACGGCAAGTTTCATTTCCGATACTTTCAGGAAG
This sequence comes from uncultured Prolixibacteraceae bacterium, assembly GCA_964565015.1. Lineage (GTDB taxonomy): Bacteria > Bacteroidota > Bacteroidia > Bacteroidales > Prolixibacteraceae > UBA1413. The sequence continues at coordinate 1,674 of CAZMDP010000347.1, forward strand.
CCGAGTTTTTCGGCCAATTGACGGTTGAGCCTCACATCCTCCTGGTACCAGGGCATATGCTGATAGGTACGCCAGAACTTACCATGCTGTCCGGTAAAATCTTCGTGGTGAAGGTGCAGCCAGTCATAATCAGCAAGTTTCCCGTTCATGATTTCCTCGTCATAAACCACATCGTAATCAATCTCTGCATAGGTTAGTACAAGCGTAACGGCATCGTCCCACGGGAGTTTATTGGGTGGGGAATATACCGCAATTTTAGGGGCTTTAAACATGCTCACAGCATCCTGGTTTACATCGGGCGAGGCAATTTCGTTCAGTATGGCATTGGCACGGGCATCGCTCAGGTTTTCGAATGAGACGCCCCTGATTACACATTCGGCTTGAATATCAGGGTGGTGTTGCATCAGAAAGCTGCCCCCACGGTAGTTCAGGAGCCATTTTACTTCAATTTCTTTGTTGAGCACCCAATAAGCAATTCCGTACGATTTCAGGTGGTTTTTCTGTGTTTCGTCCATCGGAATGAGCAGATATGCACCCTGTGACCTGATAATCAAGGTTATGAGTAAAAATAAAAAATATATTTTCTTCATCATGTTTTCTGAAACGGTTTCACTGAGGGCATGCGCCCTTTTCAACAAAAATAGGTAATCGTTTCTAAATAATTAGTTAACTTATATATGAAACGCTCAGAAACCGATAAAATTGCCGGAATTTGTCAAAATGGGGCATCGCCTTTCCGGTCGTAGTAGGCGTCAAATGAATCGTTTCGCGGCATGGAACCTGCTTCGAGCAGGTCGTCGTCATCGTTCATTTTTGAGGAAAATACATGGCCGGGAACACCCACCGATCTGGAGATATGGGTTTCCATGTCGGTAAATTTAGCAAGCTCTTTACGGAACGAAAGCTGAACATCGCCGGTTGCCCCGTTTCGGTGTTTGGCTATGATAATTTCGGCCACCCCTCGAAGGGAATTTCCGTTTTCATCATCGGTAATACCGTAGTATTCAGGACGGTGTATAAACAATACAATATCGGCATCCTGTTCGATTGCACCCGATTCACGCAGGTCGGAAAGCTGCGGTCGTTTTCCCTCGCGCGATTCCACCGAACGGTTTAGCTGCGACAACGCCAGTATAGGAATATCAAGCTCTTTGGCTATGGCTTTCAACGACCTCGAAATTGTGCTTACCTCTTGTTCGCGGCTTCCACGGTTGTCGGTTCCGGCAGTCATCAGCTGCAGATAGTCAACAATTACAGCCTGAATATTGTGCTGCATTTTCAGTCGGCGGCATTTTGCCCTGAATTCAAATATCGACAAAGCCGGGGTATCATCAATAAAAAGCGGAGAACTCGACAAACGGGCAATTTTATTGTGAAGCAGGGTCCACTCCCAATCTTCGAGTTTACCGTTCTTAATCTTGTGCGAACCGAGTTCGGTTTCGGAGGCTATGAGCCGGTTTACCAGCTGAAGGCTCGACATTTCGAGTGAAAATACCGCCACCGGACGGTTATGGTCAACAGCCATGTTTCGGGCCATAGAAAGTACAAAGGCTGTTTTTCCCATCGACGGGCGGGCTGCAATAATAATCAGGTCGGTTTTCTGCCATCCTAAAGTAATTCTGTCGAGCCCTGTAAACCCCGATGGGACGCCATGCAGGCCGTCTTCGCGGTTACGGGCCTCTTCAATCAGGTCGAGTGCCTCCTTTAATACGGGTTTTATCGGCACAGTCTCTTTTTTGATGTTGCTTTCGGCAACTTTAAACAAAGCCGATTCAGAAAAGTCGATAAGGTCATCCACATCCATGGTATCGTCATAGGCTTTTCCCTGGATTTCGGACGAAACACGAATCAGCTCTCGTTGTATAAATTTCTGTGCTATAATCCTTGCATGGAACTCAATGTGGGCCGCCGAAGCCACACGTCGCGTAAGCTGGGCAATATATGCAGGCCCTCCAACGGCATCCAGCTGGTGGCGGTCTTTTAGCTCCTGTGTAACCATCAGCAGGTCAACCGGTTTTT
>CAZMDP010000348.1:0-3687 GCA_964565015.1 uncultured Prolixibacteraceae bacterium
GCAGTTGCAGAACATATCCAGGATGTAGCCCCTGTTATCAGAACTGTTTGATTCATTTAATAATCGGATTGTTTTCTGGCAGCGAAATTAAAAAAAATGTGTCTGATGGTAGAAAATTATCCATCTTAATTACCTTTGTCCATGCAATAATTAGTTATTAAAAACATGATGGAACAGAACAAAGAAATCGAAAAAGATTTTATAATTGATATTGTGCCGGAACCCGAAAACCTTGAAGATGTAATATATGCCCTGATGGTTAATCCAAATCTATCGACCATTAATTATTTCAACGATTTCAGCGATCAGCAGATATCGCCCGAATCGCTTGAAGATACAGCTATGGATGAAAGTGGTATTTTTGAATTGGATTCGAACGGGCAATGTCTTGCCATGACCACACACGCTTATCATCATCATTTGTCGGATGATCCGAAAACTGCCACCGAGATACTGATTTCAAGGGCTGCCCGCAAGATGCTGTGTTTTGGTGCCCAGCCAATTGCTGTAAGCGCTTTCTTATATCATATTGATTTCGGTGATCATTATGGCCATTCCATTGCTTCGGGAGCTAGACAAGGACTCGAGAATGCTGCTAAACATTTTAACCTTAAAATTACCGACCGTAAGATAAGGTTCGACCATTTCAGGGGGCACGGGCCTGTTCCGCCAACGATCATAATCAGTATGATGGGTTTTGTTAAAGACAAAGAAAAGGTTACCAGCCACGTATTTTCGCAGAAAGGGAACAATATTTTCATGATCGGGAAGGCTGTTAATGATATTGGCGCTTCCGAATATCTCGAATTTTATCATGGTATTTCAGATTCTCCGCTTCCCGCATTCAACATTAACGACGAAATAAAAATTCAACAGGTTCTCAGGGTCCTCCACGATAAACAGTTAATTGCCTCCGCCAATCCGGTAGGCAAAGGCGGATTGTTTTTTACCCTGCTCAGGGCTGCATTTAAAAACGATCTTGGTTTTGATATAACCACCGATGCCGAAATACGCCGTGATGCTTTTCTGTTCGGGGAAGCAATGGGAAGAATTATTGTGGATGTAACCCCGGAGAAAGAGGATGAGTTTGTGGATACATTATCGGAATTGAATGTGCCTTTTTTTACATTGGGGCATGTAACCCGGGGTGAAATCAGGATTGACGATGTATCTATGGGCTTTACCGATAAAATGAGTTCGGGAACCTGATGACAGTTAAACCATATAAAAATTCGCAACGAAGTAAGAAATCCCAGGTCGAGGAAATGTTCGACAACATTTCGGGAAAGTACGATTTTCTGAACCATTTTTTATCGTTGAATATTGACCGGTATTGGAGAAAAAAAGCTGTTTCATTACTTGAAAATCTTTCGGTTAATACCATTCTCGATGTGGCTACCGGAACTGGCGATATGATTACTCCTCTTATAAAACTCAATCCATCAAAAATTTATGGATTAGACTTGTCGGAAGGAATGCTCCGGATTGCCCGGAAAAAATTTCCCGCACGGATAAAAAATACCGAAATTGAATTTATAAAAGGTGATTCGGAAAAATTACCTTTTGACGATAATGTTTTTGATGCCGAAACAGTTGCTTTTGGTGTCCGGAATTTTGAAAATACCTCAACAGGGCTCAAAGAGATGCATCGGGTATTAAAACCAGGAGGAAGAGTCGTGATCCTTGAATTTTCAAAACCTACGGCATTTCCTTTCAGGCAGATATATCAGTTTTTTTTCAGAAATCTTTTGCCATTTTTTGGAAGGATGGTTTCGAAAGACAAAGAAGCATATACTTATTTACCCGATTCGGTGAATGCTTTCCCTGAAAGGAATGGTTTTATTTCAATAATGAAAGATGCAGGATTCATTGAATGCACATACAAGGTCCTGACATTCGGCATAGTTTCGGTTTACACAGGAAAAAAGTAACTATGGCATACATACACAATAAAATATTGCTTAGGTTGTTTTATCTGAAACTGAATCATTTTGTTGTGAGAATATTATTTCTTTCCATATTTTTTTTATTTGCCACGGGTATTTGCTTTGGGCAGAAAGTTAAGCTTAAGCATTTAACCACTTTTGATGATAAACTTTTACACTTTGGATTTACCCTTGGAGTGAATACCCTCGATTTCAGTGTCAGAAACTACATGCCCATTGGTGAAAATCCCAATTTTTTTCCTGAAACATGGGCAGGGACTACGCCACAAATTATGCCGTATGACACTGTACGGGCCGACAGTGCCGGGCTGATACCTGGTTTTACCGTAGGAATTGTAACAAACCTCAGGCTAACCAATGATCTTGATTTCAGGTTTTTACCCGGAATGTCGTTTGGAGAGCGAAAACTGCATTACAACGTTCCTGTTATCGATAATAACTTCGATTTTGCTGAAACACAATACGAGTATTCCATCAAATCAACTTTTCTCGATTTTCCGCTGCTTATTAAGTATAAAGCGCAAAGGATCAACAATGGAAGGCCCTATGTGGTTTTTGGTGGAGCTTACCGTATCGATATTTCAAAATCTGCATCGCAGGACTTGGTAGGATTAAAGCGCAGCGGTTTTTATGGTGAAATTGGTGCAGGCTGGGATAATTACCTCCAATTCTTCAGGTTTTCGGTCGAAGCAAAAGTTAGTCTTGGGTTAAATAATCAATTAGGGCCGGGGCCTGATAATACCCAGCGCCAGTACTATACCGATGCCCTTAAATCGTTGCGTTCAAATATTTTCACGCTTTTGTTTCATTTCGAATAGGCAATTTGATTTTTTCGCCTTATTTCGGCGCAGATTATTGCTGTTGCAACGGCAACGTTTAGCGACTCTGCATGATCGGTTAATGGTGAAAATGAAGGGATACTGATTTTTTTCGTTATAAGGGGAATCAGATTATCTGAAATGCCACGTCCTTCACTGCCCATAACAAGAATTCCGGTGGCCGGCAAGTGGGTGGTATATAAATTCTCCCCATGTATAAAAGCTCCTGTTACCGGTATTATTTTTTCGGCAAACTGGCTCAGGAATTTCCATAAATCAATGTAATGAACCCTGACCCTGCAAACAGATCCCATTGTGGCCTGTATTGCTTTGGGGTTAAACAGATCGGCCGAACCCGGCGAACATACTATATCCCTGATCCCAAACCAATCGGCCAAACGGATTATTGTTCCTAAATTTCCGGGATCCTGGATACCATCGAGGCAAATTACCAAATCTTCAGACGGATTTATAATGTCGGGGTTATATTCAGGTATCCTGCATAAAGCAATGGCATCTTGCGGGTTCTTAAGAAGGCTGGCCGATTTTATTTCATCTTTCGACACGGATAAAATTTCAGGCAACGCAGTGGAAGTAAAACGAACCTGTTCGAGAAATTCCGGTGTTGCGATCAGTGATTCAATAGCGATGGTCGAATCGATAAGTTCTTTAACAAGTTTGTTCCCTTCGGCTACAAACAATCCTGAAATCTCTCGATACTTTTTGTATTCCAGCGATTTAATCAATTTTATTTTATTCTTGCTTATCACGTAAAATGATTTTTTCAATACTTCACCTAAAATAAACTATTCCTGTTTAAACACTTCATTATTTTTGTACAAAATCACTTACGAATTGAGAAAAGAGATTGGATACTCATCTGTTTGGAAGTTATTGGTCTTAATCACACTGATAACGGTTAT
>CAZMDP010000349.1:0-3664 GCA_964565015.1 uncultured Prolixibacteraceae bacterium
ATTGATCATTTCAGAGTAAATCATTGTTAAATATTTATTCAGGTCAAACCATGGACGGATATTAAACCAAACGGGCGTAAACAATAAGCGACAACCCAATAATGAAGAAGGTAAACATGGCTGCCAACAGTTTACTGGTTCCTTTTGGAGCAGCTGCAAATTCTTTCCACACAAATACACCCCAGGCAGCCGAGATCATGGTTGCGCCCTGTCCTAAGCCGTAAGAAATGGCAAATCCGGCCTGTTCAGAAGCTATCAGGTTAAACATCATGGCTGTACAGAATATTATGCCGCCCAGAAGACCTATCATATGCAGGCGGGGGGTGCCTTTCCTGAAATAATCGGAATAGGTTACAGCTTTTCCTGTAACCGGTTTGTACATAAACCAGGTGTTAAATATAAAGTTGGAGGCAAACAGACCGATGGTAAACACAAACATGGCTGAATAGGGAGTGAGTTTTCCGGCATCGGGTACGGCAAAATTGGTTGTCATCGATGCAGCTACAAACCGGTAAAAGAACCCCATCAGCACTCCTGAAACGATTGAAATGAATATTCCCTTTTTCTGGTCGCCTTTGCCTTCTTTAGGAAGTTTACGGTAGGCTGCTGCATCGAAAAAGATGGCCACCACCACCAGGAATAACCCTATAAATAGTAACCAGGGATTGCCTAACGGAGTGGCTATGTAATTCACTACCACCCCAATGACCAATGCAAGTCCGACAGCTATGGGAAAGGCAACTGACATTCCGGCAATAGCTGTTGCGGCAACAATTAAAAGGTTTGACAGGTTAAAAACCACGCCCCCAATAAATGCTGAGCTTAGGGCCTTTGTGTCGGCCTGTGCCAGATCGGCCAGAAAACTGCGGCCTTCGGTTCCGGTACTTCCGAGAGTAAATCCGAAAATCAGGATTGTGAGGATCAGACCCAATGAAAAGTCCCAATAGTAAAGCGGAAATTCCCACGATTTTCCGGTAAGTTTCAGGGTATTGGCCCACGAGCCCCATCCCAGCATGGTTATGATGCAGAAAAGAACTGCAAGCGGATAAGAATCGACGATATACATAGCGAAATAGTTTTATGTTTTATTTATTAGTTTATTCATTGGTTGGTGGCTGAGCGAAGCCGAAGCCACCATTTATAATTTCCCAAAGCGCTGCATGGCTTCTTCCATCATAGCCGCGGTAGCCGTAGCCCCGCTTCGGGTGCATCCTGCTGCCTGTACGGCCAGCAACTGGTCGAGGGTGCGTACGCCACCGGCAGCTTTAACCTTCACATTCGGGCCTACGCTTTTTTTCATGAGCTGGAGCACCGGAATGGTTGCACCTTTGTAATTATAATCGCCATTGGGTTGTTTTACAAATCCAAATCCAGATGATGTTTTTACATAATCGGCGCCCACCTCTGTACAAATCCGGCATAATTTAACAATGTCCTCTTCGCGGGTAATATAGTCGGTTTCGAAAATTACTTTTACAATTGCGCCGTTTTCGTGACATTTCTGTGTAACTGCGCCAATCTCGCGGGTAATATAATCCCAATCGCCCTGAAGCGCTTTCCCGATATTGATGACCATATCAATTTCAACCGCACCGTCGTTGCAGGCTTGTTCGGCCTCAAACACTTTTACGTCGATGGAAGAGTTCCCTGCCGGAAACCCTATGACGCAGCCCACCAGAACGTCGCTGCCTTTTAGATGGTCAACTGCCTGTTTGACAGCATAGGGCTTAACACATACCGAAGCAACATTATATTTTTTTGCCACCTCACATTCGCGCCTGAGGTCTTCGTCGGTCATGGTAGGGTGGAGGATCGAATGGTCGATCATTTTGGCAAGTTTATAAACTGTTTCGTTCATAATAACTAAATTTTTAGATTGACATTTAAGTTGATGATAATTAATTGAATAGCATGATGAAAGAAGTTAAATCCTGGTTAAGGACTATACATTAACCCAGCTCCGTATAGAGTTGCTTTCCAAAATCTTTTCGCATAGATGAATTTCGCGGAGCCCGGCTTCGAATGTTGGGTATTCTACATTTTCAGATTTTCCTGAAATCCGGGCATATATTTTCGAAAACAGCTGTTTGAACGTATCGGGGAAACCTTCGTTATGGCCACCCGGGAACGATACTATCTGCCGGCTTTGGGGCATCATCAGCGAAGGGTCTTTTAACAGCAGGCTGTTGGCCCGGGTGCGGCTTCCCATCCAGATTTCGTTGGGCCGTTCCGACATCCACGAAGCCGATTTTTCGGAACCTGCAATTTCGAGCATAATACAATTCTTTTTCCCGGCAAAAACCTGGCTTACCGTAAGTGAGCCCCTCGCTCCGTTACTGAACCGGAAAAGCAGCGATGCATAGTCTTCGGTATTGACAGGCACTTCCTGATAATCGTCGTTGGAAAGCAGTTTCCCGGTGTAGGTTTCGACCGGTTTTAATGGTTTTTTCCTGATCGGATGAAAGGTGGCAAAGTCGGCCATTACTTCGGTAATTTCGAGGCCGGTAACAAATTCGCAAAGGTCCATCCAATGTGAACCGATATCGGCAACTGCCCGCGATTGGCCCGACAGTTCCGGTTCGAGGCGCCAGTTGTAGTCGGTCTGAAAAAAGAGCCAGTCTTGCAGGTAAGATCCGTTTACTGAAAAAATATTGCCTATATCACCAGCCTCTATGGCATATTTCAATTCGTGCATAAGCGGATAAAACCTTACGTTGAAATTGGTAGCATGCACCAATCCTTTATCCCGAGCAAGATTTAACAGTTCTTCTGCTTCACTTCGGGTGGTGGTCAGTGGTTTTTCGCAAATTACATGTTTGCCTGCCATCAAGGCATCTTTTGCCATGGCATAATGGAATACGTTGGGCGTACAGATGTGCACCGATTCAATGTCGGGATCGCTCAGCAGCTCTTTGTAGTCGCTAAAGTATTTTTTAACTCCGAGTTGTGAGGCTTTTTCTGCTATTTGTGGGTTGTCATCGGCTATGGCGTCAACCTCCACATAATTCAGCCTTCGTAAAGCTTCAACGTGGGCTGTTCCAATAAATCCAACTCCAATTACGGCTGCTTTAATCTTCTTCTCCATATTGTTATGTTTATCTCTGATTGATTATCCTGATTAATCCGGTGAGCCAGGCAGCACTATGGGGTATCCAATCCTCGTCGGTAAACGAAAAGGGGCCATCGTTTTCCATTTTCGGTTCAACATCGTAAACAAACTGTTTGCCGGTGGTAAAACCATTACAGATAACTCCCCTCGTCTGGAACCAGGTACCGGCCCAGCGATGACCTACACCGCACATCTGGCTAACCGGCAAGGCAAGGCCGTCGGGAATGTCGGCACTGTAAATTACGCATCCTTCTTTGAGGTTTTCTTTGGTGATTCCTGCATTCAGCCCGGCCAGCCACTGAAGGTTACCATAGGCAATATCTTTCAGTTTTGGCTCGTCAAATAGTTTTGAAAGCTCCATGGCAAGGGCTGCAGTATAGCCATACACTGCATTGGTGCCGTGAAATGTTCCGCAAAACCAGATGGGGCCTTCGGTTCCGAAAATGCCTTGAGGTACAAGTAAAAATGGGTTTTTTCCGCAGGCCGGAATTAAATACCCGTATGCGAATTTTTTAAGGGTTTCCCTCCATCCGGCAGCTTTGTTGTGATCGGGCC
>CAZMDP010000350.1:0-3661 GCA_964565015.1 uncultured Prolixibacteraceae bacterium
TTTTAAAGATGGAACCATCGACCAGTGGTTGGCATTGGGTATGATCGATCCGTTGCGGTATCCCAATACCGATTGGTGGGACATTATCACCCGCACAGGTACCGTTGCAAACCACAACATATCTGCCACAGGTGGCAACGACAGGTCGAACTTCTTCCTTTCGGCAGGGGTAATGGACCAGAAAGGTTTGCAGATCAACAACGATTACATGCGTTATAACGTAAGGTTCAACTACGATTACAAGATCAGGGACAACATCAACGTTGGTGCAAGGTTTGGAGGGAACTGGTCGAAGTGGGTATATGCACTCGAAGATGGTTTTACCGATGATGATCCAGGTAACACTGCAGGGTTTGATATGCAGTATGCCATTTCGGGCATAACACCCTATGATCCCGTTACCGGGTATTTTGGTGGGGTTATGGCCTATAACGAAGACCCGCAGGCATACAATCCATATACTGTTTACGTAAACAATTTGAACCGGCAAAACCGGCAGGAGGTAAACCCGAGCGGATACATCGACTGGAGCCCGGTTAAAGGTTTGGTGGCCAGGGTCGATTATGCCATCAACTATTACAACCAGTTCCGTTATACAGCCAATATGCCCAACCGTTCGTATAACTTCCAGACCAATTCGTTCGGATCGAGGGTATATGTGGGCGAAAATGCCGGTGTGGGTAACTTCACCAATACAGGTTATAAAACACAGCTTACCGGAAGGCTTACGTACAACAAGGTAATCGCGAAAAATCATGAGATTTCTGCATTGGCAGTTTATAGCGAAGAATACTGGTATGCCCGTTATCAGATGAGCTCGCGTAACGACAGGCTCCACCCATCATTACGGGAGATTGATGCTGCACTTACCGATATCCAGGGTACAGGTGGTAATTCAAGTGCAGAAGGGCTACAATCCTATATTGGCCGTTTAAATTACATTGCTTTCGACAAGTATATGTTCGAATTCAACTTCAGGTACGATGGTTCATCAAAATTCCTTGATAACTATCAGTTTGGTTTCTTTCCGTCAGCTTCGTTGGGATGGCGTTTTACCGAGGAGAATTTCCTGAAGCCCATTCTCGACAGGTTCCTTTCAAGCGGTAAGTTCCGGTTCTCATATGGAGGACTTGGCAACAACAGCGGGGTTGGCCGTTATCAGCAGCAGGAAACCCTCGCCACCAGCAACTATATGATCGGAGGAAACATTGTTAAGGGATTTGTAAACCGGAAAATGGTGAACCGCGACCTCTCATGGGAAAGCACCTATGTAATGAACCTCGGATTAGATCTCGGATTCCTAAACAACAGGCTGACAGCCGAGATAGACTATTACGACCGTCTGACAACCGGAATGAACCGCCCATCGGAGATGTCGATACACCTGACAGGGGCTTATGAAGCTCCCCGCCGCAATATTGGCGATCTTCGCAACAGGGGTATCGAAGGTAACTTCAACTGGAAAGATAAACAGGGTGACTTAAGATACAGTTTTAACCTGAATGCTTCATACAACCGTAATAAGCTCGAAAAATGGAACGAATTTCTTGGAAGGGGCAACGTTTTTATTGGCATGCCCTATCAGTTCCTCTATATGTACGAAGATATTGGTATAGCGCAGACCTGGCAGGATATATATAACAATACGCCACAGGGTGCTTCGCCGGGAGACATCATCCGCTTAGACCTTAATGGTGACGGACGCATTGATGGTAACGACCAGAAGGCATATCCGCAATACAGTCGTAACAGGCCAACTACTGAGATTGGTTTTAGTTCGAGTGTTGCATGGAAGAGTTTCGACCTGAATGTACTGTTCCAAGGTTCAGCCGGACGTAAAGAGGCATGGTTGAATATTTACAACAATACCAACTTCAGCGACCGTCGTTACGCTTCCACATGGAACCACTGGACCGATCCGTGGGATTGGGACAACCGGGGCGGTGCATGGCCACGCTTAAGCGGAAGTAATAACCGCAATACCCAGACTTTCTGGGTTGACGATATGAGCTACCTTCGCCTGAAGAACCTTCAACTGGGTTATACCATTCCTGCAAGGTTATTGCAAAGGGTGGGTATCGACAACTTACGTATATTTGGTACCGGAGAGAACCTGCTTACGTTTACAAAATTCCGCGGTCTTGACCCTGAAAAACGGGCTCACGCCAGTGATGCTTATCCGCTGAACAAGTCGTTCTCATTTGGTATTAACGTTGGAATTTAAAATGACATGAGTATGAAAAACATAATTTCAAAAATATTGGTAATTTCAGTATTTGCTATGGCATTACTGTTACCGGGTGCGTGTACCAAAGACCTGCTCGACCAGCAACCAACCACCGAACTGGGTGCGGCTGCTTTCTGGAAAACCGAAGCCGATGCTACCACTGCACTGATGGGTGCTTATGCTGATATCCGCCCGCTTTTTGACCGCGATTATTATCTCGATGGACATGGTGAGTTTGTAAGAACCCGTGGAACAAGTGCAACAGCCGGAAACCTGAGATTAGGCGATGCTTATCAGGGCGCCAACTTTAACCCTGTTGGGTATGGTTCCGGCTTTGACAAATATTACCGTTATCTGTATGGCGGGGTTAACCGGGCCAACTATGTTATCGAGAATGTATCGAAGATGTTGCCCAACGCCAGCGCTTCATCATTACCTAACCTGGAAGCAGTCGTGGCCGAAGCCCGTTTACTCCGGGGTATGGTCTATTTCAGGCTTATTTCCATGTGGGGCGATGTTCCCTACTTCGGGCGTATAATTTACGATAACTCTGAGGTAGCCGATATTTCACGTATGCCGATAGCGCAGGTAAAAGACTCCATTATGGCCGACTTTACCTATGCCATCGAGAAGCTGCCCAATAAGGGATCAGCGCTCGGAAGGGCTGGTAAACCTGCCGCACTGGCATTCAGAGGTAAACTTCAGTTATATTGGGCATGCTGGAAAAAGTTTGGATGGCCCGAACTGGATGGCTTTACACAAAATGCCAGTGAAGCCGATGCAGCCTACAAAGCTGCCGCAGCCGATTTTAAACGGGTTATTGAAGATTTCGGATTAAATCTTTTCCGCAACGGCGATCCCGGTCAGGTTGGCCAATTGGGTGAAGCAGAGGTATTGCCGAATTACTACTATCTGTTTATTCCTACTGCCAATGGTGATCCTGAAAATATAATGGTATTTACCCATGGGGGTACCGGAACCGGTCAAGGCGAAGAACTGATGCGCGATGTGGCTGGTCGTTCGCACGAAGGCTCGCAATGCTGGACTCATCCTCGTTACGAAATTGCCGACCGTTACCAATCGACCATTACAGGCGATTTTGTCGAACCCATGATTATGGCCGCTCCCGGTGCCAACAACGTTAACCGTACCAGGCCGGGTTACGCTGTTAATCCGCAAAGTTATGCCAACCGCGATTACCGAATGAAGGCATCAATTATGTGGGATTATGAAATGAGTATGGGAATGATATCGCTGAGGCCAACCGGCTGGGTTCCTTTTATTTATCTTACATGGAATGCGCCGGTTACCATCAATGGAGTTCAATACACAACCTACAATACCGATGGATGTAATTCAGGATATGTTTACCGTAAGTTTTTGCGCAACTATGCTGGTCAGGGCCGTAGCGACGGCGATTATGCATGGCCGGTT
>CAZMDP010000351.1:0-3657 GCA_964565015.1 uncultured Prolixibacteraceae bacterium
TTTCGCCGCAAATGGCCATGCAGGGAAGAATGGCCGGGGTTTTTGTGAGTAACCCGGGTAGTAACCCCAATGCCAGGCCAACCATCCGCATCAGGGGTGTTGGTACCCTTGGGTTTAACGATCCGCTTTATGTAGTTGACGGAATTCCGCTTACCGAGGGTGGCGCATCTTCATCGGCAGCCCGCGACCAGGACCTGCGTGGCCCGATCAACGTATTCAACATGATTAACCCCAACGATATAGAATCGATTTCGGTACTCAAAGACGCTTCGGCAACTGCCATCTACGGGGTTAGGGCATCGAACGGGGTTATCCTGATTACCACCAAAAGGGGGAAGGAAGGCAAAGCCCGGGTTGAAATGTCGGCCAGCTACGGTATTCAAAACAACTGGAAACGTTACGATGTAGCCACCATGCAGGAATATGTGGATTGGAGTATGGAAGCCAAAAATGCCAACCCTGCATATGTTACCGACCAGTATTATACACTGTTCGTCTCATCTTCGCCCAATTATTTAGGCAACAGCCCCGACTACCGTAATGATTGGCTGAAAGCCACCCTGGTAGAGAATGCACCGGTACAGGATTACAACATATCGGTATCGGGCGGAAACCAGACATCGACCTATGCGGCCGGTGCCGGATACGCCAACCAGCAAAACGCATTCTATTTCAGCGAATTCGATAGGTATTCCATATTCTTCAACTCCGACCATCAGCTTACCAAATGGTTCAAAATCGGTGAATCATTCCGGTTTATCTATACAAAAACAGAGGAAGAGCCTGGGAGCAACCTAACAACCGTACTGGGGCCACCCTGGCAGCCGCTATACGATGTAAACGGATTGCGCGGTTATGCTGCTCCCGGCAGAACGTTTGACAACGCATTCCGGTCGTATGGTTATGGCGCCGCAACCCGTTCAAACTTTCTCGGGCAGGCCGAATTTACCGACAACAAACGGGATATCCTGCGCAACCTTGGAACGGTGTATGCCGAGATTTCACCCATCAAAGGGTTAAGGTTTAAAGGAACTTTCAGCTTCGATTATTTCGCTAATTATCAGGATAGATATCAACAAATAGAACGTGGAATTTTTGAAGTTGCCAGGGGAACTGCCTATCCTTTATCAACTGGCAATGATTACAGGAGAAGAATAAACGACAATATTAACATTGTTAAAGAATTCCTTATCGGGTATAACAACTCTTTCGGGAGACACAACGTTGATCTTGTACTGAACGCCATGGACCAGCGCGTAAAATGGGACAATACGCAGATGAGCATCGACACTTCATCTCCCATCACATCGTGGGAACAAAGGCGTATAGAAGAAGGATGGCCAAATACCGCGAAGGGTTTACTGTACGAACGCAACCAATCGGGCCTTCAGGGCTACATGGGCAGGCTGAGCTACAATTTCGACAGCAGGTATTACATCGATGCCACCGTTAGGCGCGATGGTTCTTCGAAATTCGGACCCGGTTACAAATGGGGTACATTCCCGTCGGTTGCAGCTGCCTGGAGGATTTCTTCCGAAAAATTTATGCAGCCTTTGACCTGGCTTAACGACCTTAAACTCAGGGCCGGATGGGGACAGACCGGAAACCAGGAAACCCGCGATTATGCTTTCCTTTCGCTGGTTAATATGAACCCGAAAGCCGCTTTCGGAACCGGTGCAACATTGGGCAACGGTATTATTTATCCGGCATCGGCTTTGGGCGACTTCCCCATCAAGGATATGAGCTGGGAAACCGTAACCACCCTCAACTTTGGGTTTGATGCAGTGCTGCTCGACAATAAAATGACTTTCACGGCCGAATACTACGACAGGTTGACCGAAGGTATTCTTCAAACCATTTCGATCCCGAAAGTAATTGGCGCTCTGAACAGTCCGGTACTGAACCTTGCCGAAGTAGAAAACAAAGGCTTCGAATTCCAGGCATCCTATACCGATAAAGTCGGGAAACTGGGTTATACGGCATCGTTGAACCTAACAACCGTGAAAAATGTGGTTAAAACCCTTTATGGCGGACAACCGGTTACAAGCGGTAACAACAGGATTGAACAAGGCTATTCGATGAACTACATTTATGGGTATAAAACAGCGGGAATTTTCCAGACAGCCGAAGAAGTGGCTGCATGGAAAGCCAAAACCACCGATGCAGGCCGCGATGCCCAGAAATCGCCCGGCGATATAATTTTTGTTGACATTAATGGAGCACCGAAGGCAACCGACCCGAAAGGCACCTATGTTAACAAAGCGCCCGATGGCAAGATTGACGCTTACGACCAGACTTATTTAGGAAAAACCATTCCGGGTTATTATTACGGATTAAATATTGGACTCGACTACAACAACTGGGACATGAACCTTAATTTCAGGGGAATTGGCGATGTACAAAGGATCAATACCGACGGGAAGCAGAGCATCAGCGGGTTTGGACAGAATTTCCTCACGGTGTATAAAGACCGCTGGACACCAACCAATCCATCGAATACCATTCCCAGGGCGGTGCAGAACGATCCATCGGGGAACAACCGTATAGCCGACAGGCATGTGGAAAATGCAGGGTTTTTCAGGTTCCAGAATTTCCAGGTAGGTTATAATTTCAAAGGTTCATTTGTCAGAAAGCTCGGATTAAATAATCTGCGCTGCTATGTAGCCGGAACCAACCTGTTTGTAATTACGCCCTATACCGACCTTGATCCTGAAGACAATACAACTCCTATTACCTTCAGTATTGGCGCAAACCTTAGTTTTTAACCATTAAATGAAAGTAAAATGAAAAGAATAAAATTATCATTCGGCATATTACTGGTATTGGTTTTCAGCATCATTTCGTGCGACGAATCCACCATCGAATTATTACCCATCGGCAATACGGAAGGCACTTATTTCCAGAACGAATCCCAGATGGAAGAAGCCATTATGGGGGTATATCAGAAACTCGCTTTCTTTTATGCGTTCCGTGGAGGCCAAAACAACAACTGCGCACCTATATGGCACTTACCGAGCGACGACCTGACCACATCGGCCAACTTTGCGCACGAAAGCTTTTCGGGCCTGAATGGTGGCAACGGGCAGTTAAGCCTGTTCTACGACTTTGCCTATCAGCTCATTGCAAGGGCAAATATTATGCTCGAAAAAATTGAAGAAAACGGTTCATTCGCCTATAGTAAGCAACCTGCCCTGAAAGATCAGCACAAAGGCGAAGCTTTGTTCCTGAGGGCTTATATGTTTTTCAAGCTGTGGAATGTTTTTGGAACAGCGCCACTGGTTACCAAAAGGATTACCAAAATCGAGGATGCTTATCCTCCCAATTCAAAAGGAACTGAGCTGCTCGACCAGGCAATTCTTGACCTTACTGAGGCCATTAACCTGCTTCCCGAAAGCTGGCCGGCAGCGCACAAAGGCCGGGTAACCAAAAATTCGGCGCGGGGGCTACGCGGCAAATGTTATGTTTTCAGGGGGATGATCAACAAAACCAATGCAGACTACACTGCTGCCATTGCCGATTTCAATTCGCTTACAGGTTTAAGGCTTGAAGCCAACTACAACAACAATTTCGATGTTAAATTTGAAAACAATGCCGAATCGTTGTTCGAATACCAGGCAAATACTTCGACCGGCGACGTGAACCCATTTGTTGGGGGTG
>CAZMDP010000352.1:0-3650 GCA_964565015.1 uncultured Prolixibacteraceae bacterium
GGCTTGGTCATTTTTTTTTTTATAAAACTGGCAGCCTGTTCTTCGGCATCGCCGCCAATTTCGCCTATCAGGACAACAGCCTCTGTATTCGGGTCGTCCTCAAACATTTGCAGCAATTCCTGATAGTAAAGTCCGGCAACCGGGTCTCCTCCAATTCCCACACATGTGGTTTGCCCCATGCCGTTTTCGGTAAGCAGGTTCACTACTTCGTAGGTAAGGGTTCCGCTACGCGACATCAGGCCAATATTTCCCTTCAGGAAAATATTGCCCGGTAAAATACCGATGAGGCATTCGCCTGGTGTAATCAAACCCGGACAATTGGGGCCAATGAGTTTGGTTCCGTTCTGGCGGATAAATGGCATGGTCCGGATCATATCCTGCACCGGTACGCCTTCGGTAATGGCCACTACAAGTTCGATACCTGCAAAACTGGCCTCGAGAATGGCATCGGCAGCAAATGGCGCCGGCACAAAGATTACCGATGCATTTGCCCCGGTTTCGGCTTTGGCTTCCTTTACCGTGTTAAAAATCGGAATCCCGTTGATGTGCTGTCCGCCTTTTCCGGGCGAAACCCCGCCTACCACATGGGTACCATATGATTGCATCTTACCGGCATGAAAAGCGCCGTCGCGGCCGGTAATTCCCTGTACAATTAGTTTGGTATTTTTATTAATCAGTATGCTCATCTCTTTTCATTTTAACGGTTTATTGCTGAGTTTTGCTTAGTTCGATGGCTTTTAAAGCGGCTTCGCGCATGGTAGCAACAGTGGGTAGCCCTGTAGCCTTTAAGATTTCGAGGCCTTCTTTGGCATTAGTCCCCGACAATCGTACCACAATCGGTATATTGGTTTTAATCTGTTCGAGCGCCGCAATCAATCCGCGGGCAACATCGTCGCAACGGGTTATCCCGCCAAATATATTGATCATTACGGCCTTTACATTTGTATCGCTGAGCAGAATGTTCATGGCATCAATTACCTTTTGCGGATTTGATGAACCGCCAATGTCAAGAAAATTGGCCGGTTCGCCGCCATAAAGTTTTATCATATCCATGGTTGCCATGGCCAACCCTGCACCATTAACCATGCACCCGATTGAACCATCGAGCTTTATATACGAGAGACCTTTTTCGTTGGCATCTATCTCTTTCTGCTCATCTTCGGTAACCTCGCGAAGTTTTAATATCGATGGCTGCCTGAACAGGGCATTGTCATCGAAATTCATTTTACCATCGATGGCCTTAATCTCATTCTCTTTGGTTATCACCAATGGATTTATTTCAGCCAGAGTCGAATCAGTTTCCACATAAAGCTTATACAGCTTTTTGAAGATATCGACAGCGGCCTTTACATGGTTTATATCGTTGAAAAGCTTAAAGGCCACTTCGCGCGCCTGCCAGTCCATCAAACCGGCCACCGGATCGATAGAGAGTTTAATAATCTTTTCGGGCGAAACTTTGGCTACTTCTTCAATCTCGACACCCCCTTCGGCACTAGCCATCAGGATAACCGATTTGGTATTGCGGTCGTTTATAAGGCCGATATAGAATTCCTTCTCTATTTCCACCGCGTTGGCAATCAGCACCTTTTCTACCTTATATCCTTTAATGTCCATCCCAAGAATGCGGATTGCATTGGCAATAACCTCGTCTTTGTTACGGGCAAGTTTTACTCCACCTGCTTTTCAGCGCCCTCCTACATGCACCTGCGCTTTTACAACCCGCAACTGGTCATCGTCGGGAATCAGGGTTTCGGCTTCAGTAACCGAGTGGCATACGTACCCATCGGGGACCGGGATACCATACTGCTTAAACAAATCCCTTGCTTGATATTCGTGAATTTTCATTGGCAAATTATATTAATTGATTTACAATCGGTTAAAAGTAAATAATATTTAACTATCCTAAGCTTTAAAAATGTTGATCATGGTCATTTTTTTCCGGTTACGAAATTGAACAATTCAACACCCAATTTTGATGACTAAAAACATCATTTTATTTAAAAATTATTCAACCGGGAAAATAGGTTATTTTTGCTGCAAATTATCTCAACAAAATGGTATCAGAGATTTTAAAGGTTATTAAGCACGAAGCCGAAGCTATCAGAAATATTCCGGTTACTGATGATTACGAAAATGCGGTAAATATTATCTACAGGCAGGTTCATCAGAAAAAAGGGAAACTTGTGGCCAGTGGCATGGGCAAAGCCGGCCAGATTGCCCTGAATATTGCCACTACCCTCAGCTCAACAGGAACACCGGCAATATTTCTTCACCCAAGCGATTCGCAGCACGGCGATCTGGGCGTTTTGCAGGAACACGATGCATTGTTGCTGATATCCAATTCCGGAAAAACCCGCGAAATCCTTGAATTGGTCGAATTGTCAGGCAAATTGTATCCCAACATTCCTCTTATTGTTATTACCGGAAATCCCGAAAGTGAACTCGCACGAATGGCCGACGTTTGCCTTTTCACAGGAGCGCCTGCCGAAGTTTGCCCTCTGGGACTAACCCCAAGCACTTCAACCACTGCCATGACTGTTATAGGCGACATATTAATGGTGCTGATGATGAAAAAAATTGGTTTCACCAGTCAGGATTACGCCAAACGGCACCATGGTGGTTATCTGGGCGATAAATCGAGAAAACAGGCCGGGAGCCAGTAAATATGAAAAGAACCACATATCTGCAGATTGTAGCAAACAATCGAACGACAATATCTGATTTTTTTGCATGTTGCAAAAACTTATGCCGGAGAAGTAAAAAAGTTGTATAACAATATTATAAGTCAGAATAAAAGAAACTATGCGGATAACTAAAGAAAATACCACGGCATTGATAATTGATATTCAGGAGCGCCTGGTTCCGGTAATGTATGAAAAAGAAGCGCTCCTCCGAAATTGCAGAATTCTTGTTGAGGGCCTGCAAGTACTTGGGATACCATTGACCGTAACCCAGCAATATACCAAAGGATTGGGCGAAACGGTTCAGGAAATATCATCGGCAATTCCGGATTTTATATACATCGAAAAACGTGACTTCAGTTGTTGCGGCGAACCCGAAGTAATGGTACAGCTAAACAGACTTGCTGCCAAAAATATAATTGTATGCGGAATCGAATCGCATGTTTGTGTGCTTCAAACCGTAATCGACCTTAAAGAAGCCGGTTTCAACCCGATTGTGGTGCTCGACGCCGTTTCATCGCGCAATCCGATCAGTATTGAGGTAGCCAAAGAGCGATTCCGGTATGAAAATATTCTGATGACCACGGTTGAATCGCTATTATTTGAACTCACAGTAAGTTCGTCAGCGCCCGGGTTCAGGGCAATTTCAAAACTGGTGAAGTAGTATCTGCAATAGGAATATATTATGATCGAAATCTGTGCACTGGCATCGGGAAGTAACGGCAACTGTTATTACATTGGCAACCAGCATGATGCCATCTTGATTGACGCCGGAATTTCGAACCGGCAACTGATGCAGCGTTTTTCGGCCAAAGGGCTTAACCCTCAGAAAGTGAAGGCAGTATTTATATCGCACGAACACAGCGACCATACCCGGGGTATGCAGGTTTTAAGCAAGCGACTTGGCATAAATGTGTATATGACCAGCCGAACCTATTATTCCCTTCCTTCAACCTTCAGGCCCGAATT
>CAZMDP010000353.1:0-3647 GCA_964565015.1 uncultured Prolixibacteraceae bacterium
GCTTCCTGGAACCTATCTGCCGGGAACCTGTGGGTAATAACCTGCGAAATATCGAGGCCGGTTAGCAGCATCATTTCCATCTGATACCAGGTTTCGTACATTTCGCGGCCATAAATTCCTTTAAGGGTAAGTCCTTTAAAAATCAGTTTGCCCCAATTGATCTGTGTTGAGGTTGGCAACAATCCAAGCAGGGCGATCTTACCACCGTTGTACATATTGTTCACCATATCGTTAAAAGCCGCCGGAGCTCCCGAACATTCGAGGCCCACATCGAATCCGCCCACCATGTGGAGGGTTGCCATCTTTTCTTTCAGGGTTTCCTGAGTTGGGTCGATCACAAGGGTGGCGCCCATTTTCCGTGCCAGTTCGCGGCGGTATGGGCTTAGGTCGGTGCCAACTACATTGCGTGCACCTGCAAACTTGCATATTGCTGCGGCCATTGCGCCAATTGGCCCACCAATTCCGGTTATCAGTACATCTTCGCCAAGAAGCGGAAACGACAATGCTGTATGGGTAGCGTTGCCCAACGGGTCCATGATGGAAAGAATCTCATCGGGGATACGATCGTTGACGTGTAGTACATTTTTGGCCGGAACCGACAAGTACTCGGCGAAGCCACCATCGCGGCTTACCCCTATACCTATGGTGTTGTCGCATATATGCTGCCGTCCGCGACGACAGTTACGGCAATATCCGCACGAAATATGGCCTTCGACGGTGACCCTGTCGCCAACATGGACTCCTTCAACCTCTTCGCCTGTTTCAACCACATAACCCATATATTCATGGCCGATTATGACCGGGGTTTTTATAGCTTGTTGCGCCCATTCGTCCCATTTATAAATATGAAGATCGGTACCGCAGATGGCCGATTTACTGATTTTAATCAAAACATCGTTTGGACCGACACGCGGCATGGGAACCTCTTCCATCCATATCCCTTTTTCAGGTTTGCTTTTAACCAAGGCTTTCATACTTCTTTTACATTAAATCTTTGCGAAAGTAAAAACTTAATATCGTGCACAAGCATACAAAAATCATATATCCTACCGCAATAAAAAAGAATTTATTTTGCAGCAGGGTTTATTTCAAGATATCTTTCGGAAATGTACCTGGCAGGATACCATGCGGCCAGAAACCCTATAAATAAAACAACTGCCGATATCAGGAACAAATCGGGAATATTGATTTTTACGGGGTATGCAGTAATAACAAAAGAACCATGACCAGGTAATGTCAATAATTCGAAATGGATTTGTACCAGGCATACCAGAACGCCCAA
This sequence comes from uncultured Prolixibacteraceae bacterium, assembly GCA_964565015.1. Lineage (GTDB taxonomy): Bacteria > Bacteroidota > Bacteroidia > Bacteroidales > Prolixibacteraceae > UBA1413. The sequence goes on from CAZMDP010000353.1 coordinate 1,283, forward strand.
TATCAATCCTGCCACAACGCCTATTACCGAAATGAGCCAACCTTCGTACATGAATATTTTCCTGATCAGCATGTTTGTTGCCCCCATGCTCCTAAGTATGGCAATATCTTCTTTTTTATCGATGATGAGCATAGATAAACTCCCCAGGATGTTGAAAGAAGCAATGATCAGGATAAAAACAAGGATCAGGTAAGTTGCCCATTTTTCGGTTTTCATGGTTTTAAACAACATATCGTGCTGTTCGTACTTATTTTTGATCAGAAAACCTTCACCAGCCAGTTTTTTCATTTGGTTTTTCACCTTTTCCACCGAAGTTTTGTCTTTTAGCCTGACTTCGATTGCGCTCACCCGGTTACCGGCTTCGAGCAAGTCGCGTGCAAAGCCGAATGGAACAAATACAATCCGCGAATCGACCTCTTCAAGCAACGCAAAAACCCCTGATGGGTATATGTAATCGTGGTTAAGGGCGCTTGTCAGGTTCAGCGAAACGCGTGTTCCTTTTTTAGGCACAAAAACATGGATGGGTTCAGTAAAATTTAACGAGATTCCCAATTGGCCTGCTACACCCTGACCGGGTACAGCAAAATAGATTCCATCCTTTTCAATTGTAAAACTGCCTTCGGTTATGATTTCATCTATACCGGTAATTTGCGAAAAATTGTCGGGAACACCTTTAATGGTGGCTATATATTGACGGTTTCCATACCTAAGCAGGGCATTTTCTTCAATAACTGCTGAATAACCCTCAATTTCCTGAAAGTTTATAAAAACACTATCGGTCAAAATTTTAGGATCAAACATTTTTCCTTCGGCCGCTGTAATTTTCAGGTCGGGATCGAGCTTGCTGAAGTATGATCGGATAAGGTCATTGAAACCATTAAAAACCGATAAGACCACCACCAGTGCAAATGTACCGGTAGCAACCCCAACAACAGAGATACCCGAAATGATGTTGATGATATTCTGTTTCTTTTTGGAGAGCAGGTACCTACGGGCTATGAAAAACGAAAGGTTCAACTTTTAAGCAGTTTATCGATATTTTCGAGATAATCGAGGCTATCGTCAATATAGAATTCAAGTTCGGGAATTATCCTTAGCTGTTTGGCTACTTTATTGCCAATTATACCGCGAATAGGTTTAGCCATAGCTTTGATATGCTTCAAAGTTTCAACCGATTTATCGGTAGGATAAATACTCAGGTAGCACCGGGCGAGCGAAAGATCGGTTGTAACCCTCACCACAGTTACACTGATGAGCAGCCCATTAAATTCTGATCTCAATTTACGTAAAAATCCTTCGGCCAGCTCTTTCTGGATCAGGCGCGATACCTTATTTTGGCGGGTAGTAAACTTTTCCATAAACATCAATTTTCTGTTCCAAAAGTACTCTTTTTCATTCGTTTATTACAAGTGTTAGTTCCAAAAACGATATAATGGCGGTATTGTGCAGCGTAAAAATCCTGTGAATTATAAAGAATTTTAAACAAATAACGCCGAGTTATTAACAATCAACACCTTGATAACTTGTTGATAAGTTAAACTCCCGAATTAATGTGATCATTGAGCAAGTATGTATAAATCAGTAAATTTAGGGGCTATCGAAAAAAGTATCAAATTCGGAGTGGCGATATCTTATTTTACTTTTTACAATTTGGTAAATGATTTATATTGAGGATGATATCAATATTTGGGAAATATTTGAGGATAAGATAATGTTAAAATAATTTAAATAGAGAATCTAAAAGTTACTTTTGCAACCAAATTTTTAAAATGAAAAATTGTATGAACAAACAAGTAAGCAAGTTAACAGTAATGATGCTAATGCTGTTCATGAGTGTAACAGCGGCATTTTCACAGGTTACTACTTCCACTCTTTCCGGTAGGGTTACCTCCGAAGGAAACGAACCACTTCCAGGGGCCACCGTAGTGGCTGTACACATTCCTTCGGGAACCCAGTACGGTACAATTACAAATAACGATGGAAGGTACAACATTCAGGGTATGCGGCCAGGTGGGCCTTATAAGGTTGATGTTTCATTTATCGGATATTCAACAAATTCTTATTCTGACATTACACTATTATTAGGCGAAGTATTTGTTTTGGATGCCAGACTCAGAGAAAGTGTGGTCGATGTGGATGAAGTAATGGTTATTGGTACCCGTGCTCCCGCTTTCAATTCGGAGAAGAATGGAGCATCGGTGAATATCAACAATCGCCAGATCAATACCATGCCAACCATTTCACGCAGTATTAATGACATTACCCGGTTGACCCCACAAGCCAATGGAAACCAAATTGGCGGTGGTAACTATCGTCAGAACTATATTACGGTTGATGGCGCCCAGTTTAACAATGCCTTTGGTAT
>CAZMDP010000354.1:0-3644 GCA_964565015.1 uncultured Prolixibacteraceae bacterium
GCGCCCGACAACGACTACGAACAGACGTTGCGGCGGCGCATCGGCTGCTGCTTCGCTGGCCGAACTTGGTTACAACGTAAAAGCTTTCTGCTATCAGGATAGCCCCCGCAGGGCACACTCGATTGCTGCTCAGGGCGGTATCAATGCTGCCAAAAACTATCAGAACGACAATGACTCTGTATTCAGGCTCTTCTACGATACCATTAAAGGGGGTGATTACCGTGCCCGCGAAGCCAATGTTTACCGATTGGCCGAAGTATCGCCAAACATCATCGACCAATGCGTTGCGCAGGGGGTTCCCTTTGCCCGCGAATACGGCGGACTGCTCGACAACCGCTCGTTTGGAGGCGTACTGGTTAGCCGCACCTTCTATGCAAGGGGGCAAACAGGCCAGCAGTTGTTGCTTGGTGCTTATCAGGCACTTAACCGGCAGATTTCGAAAGGCAACGTTAAAATGTATGCCCGCCACGAAATGCTCGACCTGGTGGTAAAAGACGGGAAAGCCCGGGGCATAATTGCCCGCGACCTGGTTACCGGCGAACTGAAAAGATTTGGGGCACATGCCGTTGTTATTGCAACCGGCGGGTATGGCAACGTTTTCTTCCTTTCGACCATGGCCATGGGAGCCAATGGCTCTGCCGCCTGGCAATGCTATAAAAAGGGCGCCATGTTTGCCAATCCTTCGTTTGTACAGATCCACCCCACCTGTATCCCTGTACATGGCAGCCAGCAATCGAAACTGACCCTGATGTCGGAATCGCTCAGGAACGACGGCCGGGTGTGGGTCCCAAAAAAGATTGAAGATGCACAGAAACTCAGGGAAGGAAAAATCGGACCAAATGATATTCCCGACGAAGACCGCGATTTTTATCTTGAAAGAAGATATCCTTCATACGGCAACCTTGTACCGCGCGACGTGGCTTCGCGGGCTGCAAAAGAGCGCTGCGATGCCGGTTATGGCGTAAATCCCGAAGGAAAAGCTGTTTTCCTCGACTTTAAATATTCCATCGAAAGGCTTGGTCGCAAAGTGATCGAAGCGAGGTATGGAAACCTTTTCCAGATGTACGAAAAAATTACCGATGTTGATCCGTATAAAGAACCGATGATGATTTATCCGGCAATCCATTATGCTATGGGCGGTATTTGGGTCGATTATAACCTGATGACCACCATTCCTGGATTGTATGCCATTGGCGAAGCCAATTTCTCCGATCACGGAGCAAACCGTCTTGGGGCATCGGCGCTGATGCAGGGACTTGCCGACGGATATTTCATACTGCCCTATACCATTGGCGATTACCTGGCAGGCGAAATACTTATTCCGAAAGTGGATACCAATGCACCCGAATTCGAAGCAACCGAGAAAGCTGTTAAAGAAAGGATCGAGAAACTTTACAACATTAAGGGCACCAAACCTGTCGATTACTTTCACAAGGAATTAGGCCACATTATGTGGGATTACGTTGGAATGTCGCGAAACGAGGAAGGATTGAAAAAGGCCATTAAAGCAATTCAGCAGCTCAGGGATGCGTTCTGGTCGGATGTAAAAATCACAGGCGAACTGAACAACCTCAACCCTGAACTCGAAAAAGCAGGCCGCCTGGCCGATTTCTTCGACATTGGCGAACTGATGGCCCGCGATGCATTGGTGCGGAACGAATCGTGCGGTGGCCATTTCCGCGAAGAATCGGTTACCGAAGACGGTGAAGCCCTCCGCAACGATGAAAAATATGCCAACGTTTCGGTATGGGAATATACGGGCGACAACAAAGAACCTGTATTACATATCGAGCCATTGGTATTTGAGAATGTAAAACTCTCGCAGCGTAGTTATAAATAAAGACGGTTAAAGAATAGAATTATGGCTGACAAAATTCTGAAAAAGTTATATATAAAAGTCTGGAGGCAGAACAATGCCAAAGACAAAGGCAGGTTCGAAACCTACGAAATTGAAAATGTATCGACCGGCTCATCATTTCTCGAAATGATGGATATCCTCAACAATAACCTCATCGAAAAGGGAATTGACCCGGTGGCTTTCGACCACGATTGTCGCGAGGGTATCTGCGGTATATGCAGCATGTTTATCAATGGGCGGCCACATGGCCCCGACACGGCAGTTACTACCTGCCAGCTGCACATGCGCAAATTCAACGATGGAGACACCATTACAGTAGAACCCTGGCGTGCAGCAGCTTTTCCGGTAATTAAAGACCTGGTGGTTGACCGCACGGCTTTCGACAAAATATTGCAGGCAGGCGGTTTTATTTCGGTAAATACGGGCGGTGTCCCCGACGGCAATGCCATTCTCATCAGTCGCGACGATGCCGAAGAAGCCATGGATGCGGCAGCCTGTATCGGATGCGGCGCCTGTGTGGCTGCCTGTAAAAACTCTTCGGCCATGCTGTTTGTGGCGGCCAAGGTATCGCACCTGGCCAAACTCCCGCAAGGCCGTATCGAAGCCAAAGAGCGTGCCCGCAACATGGTGGCTAAAATGGATGAATTGGGCTTTGGCGGTTGTACAAACACCCAGGCATGCGAGGCCGAATGCCCGAAAAGCATTTCTATTTCGCACATTGCAAGGCTTAACCGCGAGTACCTGGTTGCAAGGTTCTCTGAATAACCAGAACCTGAAAATATTATTTATCGGTTAATTTTCAGGGCATTTAACCCGACGCGGAAAATGTACGTGCATTTTTCAGTAACTTCGACTGCTTAATAGGTTTTTATAAAGTAATTCACATAAAATCAGTTAAAATGGCACTTAGTTATAAAGAATTGGGCCTTGTAAACACCAAAGAGATGTTTGCGAAGGCTGTAGCAGGCGGATATGCAATTCCGGCCTATAATTTCAATAACCTGGAACAGCTTCAGGCTATAATCAGCGCGTGTGTCGAAACACAATCGCCCGTAATCCTCCAGGTTTCGAAAGGAGCCCGGCAGTATGCCAACCAGACCCTCCTGCGTTACCTGGCACAGGGGGCTGTTGAATATGCAAAAGAACTGAGCAAAGGCGCCGGTATCCCCATTGCCCTGCACCTCGACCATGGCGACAGCTTCGAAACGGCAAAAGATTGCATCGATATGGGCTTCTCATCGGTAATGATCGACGGGTCGCACCATCCCTACGAAAAGAATATTGAAGTTACCCGGCAGGTGGTTGAATATGCCCACAAATACGATGTCACCGTCGAAGGTGAACTGGGCGTCCTGGCCGGTATCGAAGACGACGTGGTAGCCGCTAAATCGGTTTATACCAACCCCGATGATGTAGTTGACTTTACCCAGAAAACGGGTGTTGATTCGCTTGCCATTTCCATAGGGACATCGCATGGCGCAAACAAATTCACCCCGGCCCAGTGTACCCGCAACGAAGATGGTATCCTTATTCCGCCGCCGTTGCGTTTCGATATCCTCGAAGAAATCGAACGCCGTTTGCCCGGCTTCCCCATTGTGCTTCACGGCGCTTCATCGGTTCCGGCCGACCTGGTGAAAATTATCAACTCGCATGGTGGCGCGCTTAAAGATGCAGTAGGTATTCCCGAAGATCAGTTGCGCAGGGCTGCCGCCTCTTCGGTCTGTAAAATCAATATCGACTCCGATGGCCGTCTGGCAATGACTGCTGCAATCCTTAAAGTATTTGT
>CAZMDP010000355.1:0-3643 GCA_964565015.1 uncultured Prolixibacteraceae bacterium
GTATGGCCCCGAAATCTGGTTGGGTACCGATGCGGGTGTAAATGTAGCGCAATTGCCCATCGATGCCGTTTCGGGGGCAACTACCTACACAAAAAGCAACACGGCAGCCCTTTTCCCCGGTCAGCCGGGCCTTGCAGGCGACAAAGTTACGGTAGTGAAGGTCGATCAGAAACAGATCAGATGGTTTGGCACCGACGAAGGGCTTTCGGCATTCAGGGGAAACCGGTGGCCCACCATCAGCTTTGGCAGCCATTACGCGGCCAACTTCTTTAAGAGCAGGAAGGTTACATCGGTTGGCGCCCGAAACGATACGGTTTACATTGGAACTTTGGGTGGTGGTGTAGCCCGCTTCCTCACATCGAATGTGGATGCCATTACGGCCGCCTCACCCTACGAAATACCCTGGAGCATGCTCCCTTCCGACAATGTTAAGGCCGTTTTTATTGATGGCAATGTACAGTGGTACGGAACCGATGAAGGAATTGGCAAGCACACCGGCACACGGGCAAAGGACAACTGGCTGATTTACGACACATCCGACGGACTGGTACATAACGATGTTCAATGTATTATAAAAGATAACTCCGGGAAAATGTGGTTTGGCACAAAAGGCGGCTTATCCTCATTCGACGGATCGAAATGGGTAAATTATACCACAACCAGCGGACTGGTTGCCAACAATGTGCTTTGCCTGGCCATCGACAAAGACGGGAGCCTTTGGGTGGGAACCGACAATGGGGTATCGAATTTTAACGGGACTACCTGGAGAAGTTATAAAGCGGAATAATCCAATCGATTAAGGAACACCAATCCGGTTAACGTTTCTATTGTTTACCATCATCCATTCAAGCAAATGGAACTCAGCGTACTGCATAAATCAGCACGTATTATTATAGTTTTTGAAGCAGAAGGGGAAGAATTACCTTCGATTCAGTTCCTGACGGACCTGTGTTTCAAGTTCATTTTTAAGGGCAGGGTCAATTTTTAACTGACGTGCAAGTTCTTCCAGATAGGCCCTCTCCATGAAATTTTCATCGTCAACCATCAACACACTTGCAATATACATCTCGGCAGCCATTTCAGGCGTAGTTGCTTCCTTTGCCACATCGGCAGGGTCGAGTGGTTTGTTGAGCTCAGACTCGAACCAGCGGCTGATCTGGGCATCGTTTGTTAGTTTGCTCAATTCCTGATCCAAAAGCTGACGCTCCCTGGCATCAACGTGGCCATCGGCTTTTGATGCAGCTATAAGCGCTTTCAGAATTGCCCGGCTATGCTGCTCTACCTGCGGAGCAGGTAAACGGTCAATTGTCTGTGGCTCGCTATAGCCTGCCTGCATGTTTTTCGACTGCCAGTTGCTGTATGCTTTATATGCTAAAACACCAAGTGCAGCAAGGCCACCATACATTGCCACTTTTCCGCCAACCTTGCGGGCCTTTTTGTTCCCAAGCAACAAACCAAGCGCTCCGCCGGTTACAACTCCTCCGCCAAAACCCGTAAGCACATTGCCCAAACCACTGCTTTGAAGAAGTTCTCCAATTCCACCAAGTGGCGAATTACTATTATTCGATGTGCCACTATTGGTTTGACCCACTCCCTGTCCTGATCTTAGTAACTGATCGAGTACGCTGCTTATGTTCATATTTTTTATCTCCTATTTTTGATATATCATCATGTTATTCTGTCCAAAACAAAAATATCTGGCCAATCTCACTCCGGCAATGTTACTGATATTTTTATTTTTATTGTTGTATTCAAGGTTTTTTAACAAAATTTTTGCAGGTCAGATTTATTTCACATTAAAAAACGGTCGCACAACTGTATCAAGGTTCTTTTTTCCCTGTTCCTCGGATATTTTGATCAAACGGGGCCAATAAACTAACCTGCCGGTTAAGGAATAATAATCCGGCCAACGTTTCTGCTGTTTTCCATGATCAATTCAACCAGGTAAACACCTTTCAACCGCCCATGCAAGTGAAGTTGTTCCCGCCATTCGCCCGGCAAAACCTCGAAAGTGGTTTTTAGCCATTCCCTTCCAGCCATGTCTGTTAGCCTTATGGTAGCCTTTTCCGAAACTGGCGAATGGATCATAACATTCAGTTTACCATCGGCATAAAAACTTTTCATTTTTACATTGCTTTCCGATTTACCCGGTGATACTGATGATGTGGCACTCCCTGCAAGCTTGGCCACCCCAAACCAGTTGGCATTCATCCAGTGGTCGTTGTGGTTTTGAAGGGGTACGCTCACCGACCCGAAAAAATGGTCGCGCCTCAGCGGGTTTTCCGTCGGATTGTCATTGTCGCAATAGGCCATGCTCAACCCCATTACTTTGCCTTCCTGAAGGGTAACCACCGAATTCTGCTGGTTGCTGTGGTTATAGGTATCGTTGTGGACAATCAGCGAGAACTCCCATATAAATTTATTTCCATCGCGCTTCATGGCAAATCCGGGAAAGTGGCTGGCATAATCGGCAATTTTCTGGTTGGGGTAACCCCAATTGGTTCCGGCAATATCGAGGGCATGAAATTTTCGCTGTAAGCTGTCGGGCTCAGGGGAATCGGCGGCCAGATGGTACGAAAAGGCATTTTCGGCATTTGTGCCCCATTGGGTTCCAACTGTGCCGGTACCATCAAAAACATGTAATCCTCCCGAACGGTTTTCGTCAATGAAAACCTCTACAATGTCGTAATTGGGATACCCCCCACCATTGTTTGGGTTTTCGTTAAATACATATCCATCAATATACACATCATCAATGATTTCGACCAGAAAATAAAGCAGGTTGGTTTGATCTGACCATACAACTTTAAATCGTCCGGTAAAATCGTCGGGGCCGCTCCAAAGCTGAAGGCCGGTAGCCTGACCCAGATTGGCCGAACTGTTGCCCCAGGGCATCCAAATCTGATCGATGGGTTTCCAGGTTGTGGCATCCCAGGCTGCATCCGAAGTGTTTGCATCAATAACAGGCACCGTTTTAACCAATGGAATGTAAAGGGTATCCGTCCGTGGATAGATTTGTGCATCAATGGTTAATATGGATACAAAAAAAAGGATTATGGGCAATGCTGTACGTTTAGATATCATATATTTGCTGACAATAATTACTGCGTAAAAATAAAAAACCTGACGGAAAATGAGGTGCTTTTGTTACCTTACTGTAAAAAATACCCATATTTGAATGTCAAAGAGTTAAATTGTTGGGAGAGCAGTACAGGGTTTTTTAAATTACAAGCATCTTGGTGAAGAGAGATCAGACTATATGAATAAAGAAGATAAAATACACGATTTATTGGTAAGGCTTTTGGCAGGTGAAGCTACTGCCGAAGAAAAGGCCATAATAGAAGATTGGCTTGAACAGCACGACGACAATAAGAAACTGTTCAACGACCTGAGGGAGATATGGTTATCTACCGGCTTAATAAACAATGCCGACGAATATAAAATTGAGGAGGCCATCAAAGAATTTCTATTTAAAACCCGGTTCCTAAAAGCAAATTCTTCACGCCGGATTGGCATTGCCCGAATCCTGCAATATGCAGCAATCTTGATTTTAGCATTGGCAATCCCATTCACCTACTGGTATGCACGCAACACGAAACCGGCTGATGAACGCTTTACCACCATTACGTGCCCATTTGGCGAC
>CAZMDP010000356.1:0-3636 GCA_964565015.1 uncultured Prolixibacteraceae bacterium
TCTGACCGGTCATACGATAAAAGGCAAAAGTAAAAAGGTATAAGCTGAAATTAAAAAGTAAATAACCATTAGGCAAAAGTAACAATGATAAGGGTTAATATGTAAATGGTTAAGTATAAAAAGTTGGATATATTTTTCACCTTGCTTTTATGATGCGATGGGTTTCGGACTGGCCACCCGTTGAAATTTTTATCAGATAGAAGCCTTCGGCCAACTGTCCGAATTGACTTGTGCGCACATATCCATTTGAATCATACCTGTTTTTCGATACGGTAACGCCGGAGAGTGTTGTGAGTTCAATATCCACCTCGCCGGTGAAGCCTGACTCAGAAAAGAGGGTAAGGGTCGTTGAGAATGGATTTGGGAAAACCCTCCAGTTATTTTTGCTATCTGTTGTTTGGATATTGAATGGCCCTAATAACATGTTTGCCAGTTGCATATCGGGAATTCCGTAGCCAAGAAGGGTATCGGGGTTATTTGCCTGATGGCCTGCCATCATCATTACACGGGCAATTTCTTTAGCCGGTGTAGTTGGATTTGCCTGCCACAGGCATGCGGCCATACCTGCCAGTACGGGCGATGAAAACGATGTGCCATTACGGGCCACAATGGGGCCCTGTGTACTTTGAACAGCCGTTCCGCTTCCCATAGCCGCGAGGTTGGGTTTTACGTCTCCATCGGCAGACGGGCCAACCGAGCTGAATGTAGCATAATTCCTGTTCCGGTCAACCGCACCAACTGCAATAACCCGATCACCATCGGCCGGGGCAATTATGTAATGCCATTTGTTACGTGCCTCGTTACCAGCACTCGAAAAAACCAGCATACCTTTCTGTGCGGCCATATTGGCGGCACGGGTTACGCGGGTGGTTTTTCCGTCCATATCGGCATAGGTGTGGTTCATGGTCGAATCGTCGAACTCATAGTAACCCAGCGAAGAATTGATAATGTCGGCGCCCACACTGTCGGCAAACTCGGCCCCGGCCACCCAGTTATCCTCTTCAATCAGGTATTCGGTTGGTGCATCTTCGGTTCTCAGCAGCCAATAAGAAGCTTCGGGGGCAGTGCCAATCAATTCGCCGGGCAGGTAACCACCCATTGTCGACAAAACCATCATGCCATGCGAATGTTCCTGGTAAATATCAGAAGCAGGATTTACAAAATCGCGGGTTCCAAGAATTCTTCCATTGGCATAAAGGTGGCTCAGCGAAGGAAGTTTATCGGCATCGTAGAAGCCTGCATCGAGCACCGCAATGACCATCCCCTTTCCTTTTATACCTTTTTGATGAAAATAATGCCCTTTCAACATGCTTACCTGGTGAACCGATGAACCGTATAACGATGTGTCGATTGATGTTTCGTAGTTTGGTTCGCCAAATTTGTTTATGGCTTTTTTGGTAGCAGGTTTATAAGGTTTGGTTAACTGGACTTCGATGACAAAATCAAATTGGTTCCATATTCCGGCAATTGAATCGTTATCTGCCTTAACGGTTATTCCATTCAACCATTTGGAGGCGTGTACAAGCGTTGCTCCTGTTCTTAAAACCGAATCGATGTAAATCCGGCTTACCGGTAAATCAGTATCATCTATTGGGATATTCTGACGTGCCCTTCTTTCGATAGCCCTCGGGGAAAGAAACTCTTCCGGTTTTAATATCGTAAAATGCGAGCCTTCCTTGTCTTTAAACCCAATCCAGAACCACGATTGTGCATAGGATACAGAGGTTGTCTGGCAGAATATTATAATGATGTACAGAAGATATCTCTTTACCATGGCCATTAAATTTCAACCCCTAAAATAGCGAATATATTGACGGTACATTTTGTTTCGAATGTTTTGACCAATGCAACAATGTCAGTTTTTTAGCTTTACCTGGTTACCTTTTCTATTGTATCTCGGGTATGTTGGGTTGAATATTGGCCTTTAAAAACTGAAGTAAGGGCAGCTCGAAATCATTCGGGAATAGTCTTTGAATTCACTGATTCCTCAGCAAATACTCCATAGGATTGTGCATAAATTTTTCGGGGTCAGATATCGATTTCCCTTTTCGTTCCATCTCCTCCAGTTGTTTTGTTTCAATTTTCAACAGGGCATCGGGGTTTAGAAGCACTCCTTCGTCGTAATATAGCGTCAGCCTGAGTTCTTCATTTTCGGTATAGTATTTCCACTCGCCATGAGGCAGATCGTTTTTGTAAAATGCGTCCACCTCCATGGCCCCCGACGGGAAATAGGTTACACAAAAGCCGTTGCGCATGTTGTTATCGTATTTGCATTCGAGAAATGGCCGGCCATTCTGATAAAATGCCCGGTAACTGCCATTTTTCCGATCGTTAACCCATTCCGTTTCTTCGAGCAATTCGCCTGTGGGGTAATATACCCGGCTGATTCCTGTTTTTGCGCCGTCAACATATTCTTCGTCCGATACTATCCTGCCATCGGTAAAATAGGTCCATTTTCCAACCTTTAATTCGTTGAAGTAAGTGCCTTGTGCAATAAGCTTCCCCGAAATATCGAAAAGCTTTGCCTGCACAGAATCATTTATTTCTGAATGGTTAAGGATTGCCCTGAGCGCGCCGTTTTCGTGGTAGCGGCGCCATTCGCCAACTGGTTTGCCATCTTTAAATCGGCCTTCATACATTGTTCGACCGTTGGGGTAATTCCGCTTCCACAGGCCTTGCCTCAAACCTTGCCCATCGGTTAGATTGATATTTTCCTGTGCATCCGTCAGAAACGGGAAGATTATCAGCAATATGAATAATATCTTTTTCATCATCATTTTAAACTGACAAATAAAGAAATTATTTTGTGATGTGTTTGATCGTCTTCCCGGTAATTAATATTTAAGAATAACCTTTAACATGAAATCAGGGTGGATGAATTTTGATCGTTGAAATGCTATTTTTGTGGCATGAAAATCAATCATTTCTGGAAACCAATACTATGGCTGATTATAATACTGACCATGAGCCTTATACCGGGGAATAAACTACCCGGGCTACCCCTGTTTCCCCATATCGACAAAGTAGTTCATGCGGCAATGTATTTTGGGTTGGCAGTGCTCTTAATCAGGCCCTTAAAAAACAACAAAATTCCCCGATATTACCTGTTGACGATGCTTATTTGTATTGTGGTTGGAACTATTCTTGAACTCTCGCAGGAGTACTTTGCCGTAAAACGATCGGGAAGCTGGTCCGATGAATTGGCCAATATTTCAGGTACTTTGCTGGGTATTTCGTTTTATCATTATGCCATCAGGGGCTATAGGTGGGAAAGATTGTTTTAGAAAGGGTTATTCGGACTATCAGATACACAATAAAATAAAAAAAGGCTGCACCCTGCAACCTCTTAATGTTCAAGTAGCGAGAGGCGGGCATAGTTTATCCCGCTTATGCGGGAATCCGCCGACCTTCCCGGTATGACTAGGACGCTCTAACCAGCTGAACATGATTGAATAAATTGAAGAATTTAATTACGGCTTTTTAGTTTTTTGATATACAATTCAAACTTCAGGGCTTCAGTTTTCGATTCAAATTCTCTGGAAAATACCAATTTCTATGGCCGTCCCGTTTTTGTTGAAGGAGTTCGAAATCAACCCGCGCTTCTCGGGAGGCATCCAGCTGAGCACGGCCGCCGGA
>CAZMDP010000357.1:0-3633 GCA_964565015.1 uncultured Prolixibacteraceae bacterium
GGCGAGGTATTTCCAGTTCGGGCTCCTTTTCAGGAATTCCACCTTTTATTTCGTCGGAAATAACCGCTACGCGGGTTTGCCAGTGAATAAAGCTGCTCTTCCGGGCATCGAGGCTCTTGTTCAGTATTTGGTATCTAAAATTATTGATGCGCAACTCTTTTTTGATTTTATTCCGCAACTGCTGATCATCAAAATCGGTTGGGAGTTTTAAATCAATTTCTTTATAACCCATACCTGGGGAAAGTTAAAAGTTAATATTAAAAAGTAAACAAAATCAGAGCTTTTATTTCAACGTTCACGGTATTTCCGGCAGTTTTCTTAATTGATATCTCTTATGAGAAAATTAATATGCATTGAGATTCTCAATTCAGAAAATCCGACCTACAGGATACCGTTTCCATGTTTTTTCGAGCCAGGGCGAATTGTCGTAAATAAACTGTAATTGAGCCCTGTGGTTTTTCGCAAACTCAGGATCGGTTTTCCTTCTTGATTCCAGTTCTTTTTTCAGACCGGGAAATTCTTCAAGCGTGCGAAGGGCATTCTCTTCGAAACCGAATGATGAAAAATATTCACGCTGATCGAGAACGGAATCGAAAAAATTCCACCTGAAAAAGGAATCCCTTGCACGTGGCTCCAACATTTCGATTATATATTTCATTTTTGCCTGCCGCACCGGGACCAACCAATCGCCCGCATAGAACTGAATTTTCTGCGTTTCGCTGCGCGTTGTTACCTGATTATGAAAAAAATGGCCATTATATGGCCGGGCCGGATGGCTTACTTCCTCAAAATAATCAACAGTAACTTCAATGATGGTATCGCGTTTTAACGCCACATATTCGACTTTATTGAGCAATAGCCGTTCAAGTACAGGTTTCCATGCCTGCGGAACCACATAATATTTGGGTATATCGATCCACTGGGTAGGTTTGTAGGTATCGTAATATCGAATGTTTGCCGTAAACGGCCTATCCTTGTCGTAACCGAGACGTGGCAAACCGGTAACTTTACTGATTTGTTGCCTGTCGACTTCGTAGCCATGAAATTCGATCATTTGATAGCGCGTGGTATCCAACTCATAGCCAATAGCATATTTATCGGCTTTTAAAGTTTCATCAATTCCTGCCTTTCGCGACTCATGGATTTCACTTTTATATTCGGATGAGAGCTTTACCAATGTTTTGATAAATTCATAGGTTGAAAGAACCCTATCGGGATATGTTGCATAAATAAGGTTTTCGGTCATCATGCCATACGTATGGAATAATGTGGTGTAACCCGATGAATAACGAGGCGATTCCTGGCCACCACGAATTCCGTCGCGAATATCTTCATAAAAAAAATCGACATAGGGGACCAATGGATATTCGCCATTTTTCATCCCGCTGTATAATCCGGGAAGTAAGGTATTTCTCAGGAAATGCCGCATTGCAGGGGGAAACTGGTCGGGTTGTGGAGGTATTAGGGTAATGGCATGTTGATGGTCAGAACCATTGGTGGTATGGGTATCAAGGAAAAGATCAGGATTCCAGTGATGAAATAACCTGGTAAAGCTACGCGCATTTTCCGAATCGCATTTTGTAAAATCACGGTTCAGGTCAAGGTTTCCGTAATTTCCTCTGAAACCGGTTTCGTAAGGTGTGGTTTGTCCCGAACGGTTGTAGGCGCTTCGGTTCAAAGCTCCGCCAATATTGTAGACCGGGATAATCACAATGACCGTATTGTCGAGCCACGAAGCCATACCATCTTTATTGCGCAGAATATCGTCGGCAAACATTAGCGAAGCATCAATCCCCTCTGGTTCACCAGGATGTATTCCATTGTTAATCAATAGGATGGTTTTCCCTTCGCGTCGTATTCTTGCAGGGTCAAATTTTCTACTTTTACTGATTACGAATGTATGGAGCGGTTTACCACAATCGGTTGATCCGGCTTCAATCAGTTTTGCCTGAGGATATGACTTATCGAGCAAACGGTACATTTCAATCACTTCGTCATAAGTGGGGGAGTAGTTTTCATTGTATCGCAGCGACAACAAAGCGGGCTTTTCGGCCCTGGAAAAATTTGTAATTCCAACCAGCAGAATACTGAATAAAATGATCAATGTTTTCATTCTAAGGTTTGTATTTTCTTTCAAGATTAAGATAGGAGTATGTAAACTGATTTGCTTCATCAAAATGATCCTGTCTCGACACCTCTATCCACTCCGTAAAATCAATTTCAGGGAAAAAAGTATCGGCATCGAAAGGTTTGTTTACAAGAGTTAAGTATAACTTTCCGGCCAAAGGGTAGAACTGCCGGTAAACCATCCCGCCACCGATTACAAATGCTTCTTTTTCATTTTTCACTTTTTCAATAGCTTCTTCGATAGAGAAAACCACTTCGCAACCAGGAAATTTATCATCGGGTTTATCGGTAATTACAATATGCCGCCTGTTGGGCAACGGCCATCGGGGAAGTGAAAGCAAGGTATTCCTCCCCATAATCAGGCTATGTCCGGTTGTAATTTCTTTAAACCGCTTCAGGTCGTTGGGAAGGTGAAAAAGCAACTGGTTGTTTCTGCCAATGGCAAAATTCTGGGCTATAGCTACTATAATGGATATATTCGACATACCAAAAGAGTTTAGCATTTAAATTTTAAGCGTTGTTCTTTCATTAATTGTATTAATCTGTTTGTTATATCAAACTGCCCCCATTGTTAAACTGCCACCTTTCCGGGAATATGTGGGTGTGCCTCATAATTAATCAGTTCAAAATCTTCGTATTTAAAATCGAAAATGCATTTTACATCAGGATTAATTTTCATTTGAGGGAGTGGGAATGGCTTTCGGGTGAGCTGAAGTTTTACCTGTTCAAGATGGTTGGTGTAAATGTGTACATCGCCACCCGTCCACACAAAGTCGCCGGGTTGGTAACCGGTTACCTGTGCCATCATCATTGTAAGTAAGGAATATGAAGCAATATTGAAAGGCACGCCCAAAAAAACGTCGCAACTTCGTTGGTACAACTGACACGAAAGCTTGCCGTTGGCTACATAAAACTGAAACAAAATATGGCATGGCGGGAGGTGCATCTGGTCCAACTGCCCAACATTCCATGCACTAACAATATGCCTCCTCGAATCGGGGTTGGTTTTAAGGGTTTCCACAACTTTACTGATCTGGTCAATATGGGTACCATCGGGTGCAGGCCAGCTACGCCACTGGTAACCGTAAATAGGCCCGAGCTCACCATCTTCGCCGGCCCATTCGTTCCAAATTCTAACCCCGTTTTCCTGCAGGTATTTCACATTGGTCGAACCTTTTAAAAACCAAAGCAGTTCATGGATAATCGATTTCAGGTGAAGTTTCTTTGTGGTGAGTACCGGAAATCCATCCTCCAGGTTAAACCGCATCTGATGCCCGAAAATACTTATGGCTCCGGTTCCCGTGCGGTCTTTCTTCTCCACGCCGTTCTTCAGAACGGTCTCCAGCAAATCTAAATATTGTTTCATATCATATTGTAATTCAATGCCCCGATTTTACCGGGTGTAATTAACAATCTTAATAAAAAGATTCTACCATGTACCTACTGCCGCTATTTGCTGAACTTATCTGATTTTGATAAAGCTTCACCGGCAATATTAAAGACTAT
>CAZMDP010000358.1:0-3629 GCA_964565015.1 uncultured Prolixibacteraceae bacterium
CTTCTGTTTTTCCGTGCATAGGTAACCCTGGCCACGAATACCTGATTTTGGTTGATCGGTCAACGGTTGAATTAAGCCTTGGAAACAGGTATTATAAAGCCACATGGGTAAACCCTTATAGGGTTTCGGAAAAAGTTGATGCTGGAACGGTTACCGGAAACACAAGGCTAAACATACCCAAAGGTAGTACAAAATGGTTGTTGTATCTTAATGAAGACCATTCGGGTTATCCACAGGGAATACATGTTTCGTTTACTGGATCGCCCGAAACCACGCTATGTATAACCTGGTCAACAAAAAGCAACAAAAATCCTGCATTTGTAAGGTATAGGGAAGCAGGTCTTTCCGAATGGGAAACGGTTAAAGGTTCATCGAGGCCCACCACGGGTGAATCGTGGGTTCACTGGGCCGAATTAACCGGTTTGAAACCTTTGACAACTTATGAATACGCTGTATCGGCCGATAGCCATCTGAAAGGTGTATTCAGTGAAATTAAACAAACATCCACCCTTTCGCTGGAGGATACGGCAACCTATACTTTTGGTTGGCTTACCGATACGGGGTTAGAAGGCCGTCTTGACAATAATTCGACCGGAACACGAAGGATAATTGAAAAATTCAATGTATTCAGACCCGATATTATTCTGGGTGGGGGCGATTATGCTTATGCAAACCGCGATCACCGTTTTAAAACCAAACACGATGCCATCGACCGCTGGTTCGATCTGTTTGAGCCCGTATTATCGGGAATACCATTTATGACACAATATGGCAACCACGAGTTATACCTCGATGAAGAGTTCGAAGATTGGGAGCCCTATTTTAATCATCCGCCCGGATACAAGGAAAACCGTTTTTATTCTTTTGAAGTAGGAAATGTACATTTTACTTCGTTTTGCTTGGTGGATAAAGTGCCAAAGGCCGATGAACTTGAATGGCTCGAAAACGACCTTTCAAAGGCCCGGGCTGATGGGAAATGGTTGGTTGTTTATCATCACGAGCCCTTGTTTGCCTATGGTACAAGCCATCCCTCGAAACCTGAGATTACAGGCGCGGTTTACCCGATTCTTCGAAAATACAACGTTGACCTGGCTATCTATTCGCATGATCAGAATTACGAGCGCACTTTTCCTTTGTCGGGCGTTGATTTTCGTGAACCTGTTTTTACGCCAGGTAACCGATTGGTTTATCCAAAAGGTGAGGGTACTATTTTTATGAAAATCAGCCCAAGCGGGAAAAAATCGGAAATTGGCAATACATTTCCGTTGTTTCAGGAAAAAACGCCGCAATTTATGGCCTCGCGCGACAGAAGCGCACATCATTTTGCCCTATTCAGGGTGGATGAAGGTAAATCGATCGAGGTGATGATTTATAATGTTCCTGAAGATCAGTCGCCAATTTATCTGATTGACAGTTTCACCATTATACAGAAATAATAATACTCTGTTATATGACCATTAACCAACATCTATCGAAACGGTGGCCCTGGATGGTGTGCATAGTTCTGATGCTGGCTACATTTCTGAGCTATCTTGACCGCAATGCATTTGGAATTGTGGCTCCCGAAATCAAGGATGAGTTTTCGTGGGACAATGAAACCATGGGAAAATTGTTTTCGGCATTTTTCTGGGCATACGGACTGATGCATCTTTTTGTGGGTTTTTTTCTCGATCGTTTCAACATAAGGTTTACCTATGGAATTTTTGTATTTTTTTGGTCGTTATCGCAAATATTAATGGGGTTTGCCCGCAGCTTTGCCGGAATTTTTGCCACACGTTTTTCGCTCGGAATTTTCGAGGCAGCAGCCCAGCCCGGTGGTGCACGTATTATTGCACGTATTATCCCCCGAAAAGACCGAACCCTTGCCAACAGTATCCTGATTAGCGGGGGGAGCATTGCTGCCTCCTTTGCCCCGGTAATTGTAATTGCCATGAATAATCACATTGGTTGGCGGTGGGCATTTGTAACCCTGGGCGGCCTTGGTATCGTGTGGACAATCTTCTGGCTGCTTTGGTTCAAACCGCCCGAACATGTGCTGAAAGGTACGGTTGACGGCAAAAAGGAATTGACCGATGCTGACCGATGGGGAAATATCCTGCGAAATCCAAAGTTCTGGGTGTGCATTTCGGGTGCAATTCTTGTAATTCCTATCATCCATATTGTGTATTCGTGGATAACCTTATATTTTGTGCAAACCTGGAACCTCGACCTAAAGGTTGACCTTGCGGTGTATTTACTTTTAGCGGGCCTGGGTTTCGAGCTTGGCTTGTACACCACCGGGGGCACTGTAAGTTATTTTGCGCGTCGTGGTCTGGCTGTGGGCAGGTTACGTAAGTATGTACTGGTTTTTGCTGCCCTTTGTATGGCAACAATCTCGTTCCTGACCTATTCGCCAACACCATTGTTTGCGGTGTTCCTCTTTTTCCTTTTAAACATTGGCAGGGCGGCATTCGGGACTATTTTCCTGTCGTTTAATCAGGAAATCAGTAAAGCCCGTGTAGGGTTTGTTGCTGGGCTTATGGGGGCAATTGGCTCTTTCTCGGGGGCAGCTTTGGTTTACCTCATCGGGCAGATATCAAAAGGGGGCAACTTCTCGACAACCTTCCTCATGGTTGGCCTTATGGGCTGTCTTGGCTGTTTGCCGTTCCTTTTTATCAACTGGGATAAAGACGCTAATTAATACATTATGCTGGCCGGAATTGGAAGTTATGCATTTCGATATGCCATAGGGCATCATTCGCTGAAGCCCGAAGAACGGATGTCGTTTCATGATTTAATTGTGTTTTGTGCCGAAAACCAGGTGGAGGCGCTCCAGGTCTGCGAAAACATTCCTTTGCACCTGCTATCCGACAGTCAGCTATCCGACTGTTTGACCATGCTTCAAAAGCATTCCATCGCCTTCGAAGTTGGCACAGCCGGTTTTGCACCCGGCCACCTGACAACCTATGCCACTATCACCAATAATCTCGGGTCGAAAATTCTGCGTACTGTGCTCAATGCAAAGAACGAAACTGTTGACAATATTGCAAGACAATTAGCATCGGTACTGCACATATTTGAAAAAGCAAATGTAACATTGGCTATCGAGAACCACTTCGACCTTACGCCTTATGAACTCCATGAGCTGGTAGAAAAGGTAAACCATCCATTGATCAGGATATGTATCGACCCTCTCAATTCAATAACCCTGCTGCACGGCATTAACGAAACTTTTGATCAGTTAAAAGACCACATTGTTTCGGCACATGTTAAGGACGTAAATATTGAAAGAGAAGGTTCGGGCTTCCATATTAAAGGCTGCCCACTTGGCGAAGGAATGTCGAAAGTGGATGATTATCTCCGGAAAGTTTATGAGGCAAACCCATCCTGCAATGTGTTTGTCGAGCAATGGATGGATGCCTGTGCTTCAACCGATGATACCCTTGCCCTCGAAAAAAAGTGGGTAGTCCATGGGGTTAAATACCTGAAAAATTCGATCGATAATTTTCAAAATGTGGCAGATGGGTAAATCAAAAAAAGAACTAAAATTGGTTTTGGTCCTTGTCATATCATTGCTCATTGCAATTCAAAACATGTCGGCCCAGAAACTTGTGGTGAGCGATCCATTAAATTCTGCTGAATTGGTTGAT
>CAZMDP010000359.1:0-3616 GCA_964565015.1 uncultured Prolixibacteraceae bacterium
GCGGTAAATGTTTTATTCATGTGCTCAAATTCAACAGCCTGAATTGGACCTATACCTACCGAAACCCCATCTACAAATTGCTCTTCGTATAAAACCCTGAAACGGTCGCCTTTCTGAATCCCAAAGAAATCGATGGTCCATGCAAAAATTTCTGAAAGGTCTATAGACAGTACCGGATTCAGATTGTTGTTTACCATGGTGTTCCATAGCGAAGATTGAATAACCCCCCAGGCGCTTTTATTTTCAATTTCAACTTCGCGTTGCCCGGTAAAACTATTCAAACTGTCGGTAAGACTAAAAATTACATAGTCGATCCGGTTACTTTCGTAAACCAGATATCTGGCTGTTCTTGCCGAGTCGCGGCTTTGAAAAATATAAAAATTGTTTCCGCTGCGTATTTTTCTGACATCAAAAACCTCTGCCGAATTACGTGCAAGCTGGTCAATACTTGCCATACTTACCCCAAATCCGGTAAGCAAATCACCCAGATTCTGATTCGGTTTAATCTTACCTTCTACAATAAAAAACGAGTCGACCGGCAATCCAAATTTCATTTCGGGAATAGCCCCTTCTGAAAATTCTTCAACATTTTCGTAAATCCGGCTAGTGTAGAAAAAAATAATTAATACCCCTGAAGCTAAAACTAATAAAAGTAATTCTGCCCAATATCTTCTCATTTTATAATTTTAGTTTATCGAAACCTTGACCATAAACCCCCATAACACTGCCCATCGAGATGAACGCATCAGGGTCGATTTCCTTAATTTTTCGGAAAATTGCACCGGTTTCGCGTTTACGTACAACTGAAATAACGACTTTTACATTCTCTTTAGTGTACCACCCAATGCCATCAATCACCGTCACCCCTCTGTAGTGTTGTTGATTGATAAAGTCGGCAATCTCGTCATATTTTTTCGAGAAGATAAACATTTGAGCCGAACGGTTTGCCCCGCTCAGAACAGCATCAAGGGCATAAGATACCACGCCCATGGTAACGTACCCGTAAACCATTTTATCGACCGATTTCAATACAAAAAATGAAGAGGCTATAATTATAACATCGCAATAAAGAATTACCCTTCCAGGACTTATATTACGGTATTTTACAACAATAGCGGCAATAATATCGGTTCCGCCGGTACTTCCCCCTTTCGAAAAAACAATACCAAGGCCAACCCCCGAAAGCATACCGCCAAGCACAGCAGAAAGAAAAGTATCGTCGACAAGTGGTTCGCTGATAAGATTTTGTGAGAATGTAAGGACAACCGAAACTATAATCATGCTGTATATGGTTTTTATGCCGAAGCTTGCACCCAGCACTTTTATAGCAACTGCAACGAGTAAAATATTTACAACAAAATAGGTAACCCCAACCGGAATTCCGGTGGCATAATAAAGCACCGCCCCAATTCCGCTTACTCCGCCACCGGTAATCTGAGCCGGAATAATAAAAAGTGTCCAGGCCAGAGAAAACATAACCAATCCCAAAGTGATGGTTACATAATCTTCGATATTCAGAAGTTGTTTCCTTAACTTTTCCTTCATTACCGGTTATTATAAACTTTATACCACTACATTAATAATTTTACCCGGTACAACAATTATTTTTCGCGGAGATTTCCCTTCGAGGTACCGGGCCGACTTTTCGTTTTGTACCACAGCCGATTCAATGTCGGCAACCGACATATTTACAGGCAATTCCAGTTTAAACCGCATCTTGCCGTTGAAAGAAATGGGGTATTCAAATGAATCCTCCACGAGAAGTTTTTCATCGGCAATAGGCCATTTCTCGTAAGCAATAGTATCTTTCCCCCCGTAAAGTTGCCACAGTTCCTCGCCTAAATGGGGTGCAAAGGGTGACAAAATTTTGGTAAAAATTCGCGCCGTTTCAAAGGTAACCTTACCTTTTTTCAGAACATGATTGTTGAAAACCATCAACGCCGAAATGGCCGTATTGAACTTGAGGCTTTCAATGTCGGAAGTGACTTTTTTGATGGCCTGGTGGAGTTGTTTTAAAGTTTCAGGGTCTTCTTCCCCTTCATAAATATTTGATAGATCGGTAAAAAACCGGTTAACGCGGCTCAGAAAATTAAATACACCTTTAACGCCACTGTCGGCCCAAGGTTTGCGTTCATCCAGTGGTCCCATAAACATTTCGTACAAACGAAGCGAATCGGCTCCGTATTTTCGGACTACATCATCAGGATTTACTACATTTTTAAGCGATTTCGACATTTTAGCCACAATCTGATGAAGTTCCTCTCCGGTTTCGGTATGAAAAAATTTACCCTCCTTTTCCTCAACCAGGTCGGAGCTAATTTTGGCACCCGTAGCAGTTTCATAAGCAAATGCAAGGATCATTCCCTGATTATAAAGCTTTGTAAAGGGCTCATCGGTTGATACAATGCCAAGATCGAACAGAACTTTGTGCCAGAAACGGCTGTACAACAAATGCAAAACAGCATGTTCGGCTCCACCGACATAAAGATCGACGGGCATCCAGTATTGTTCCAGTTTTTTATCGAAAATCGCTTCTTTGTTGAGCGGATCGATATACCTGAGGTAATACCAGCACGAACCCGCCCATTGGGGCATAGTATTGGTTTCGCGCCTGCCTTTTTTCCCATCGGGCGAGGTTACCGTAAGCCATTCTTTTGCATTTGCAAGCGGCGATTCACCTCCTTCACCAGGTTCATATTTTTCGAGTGATGGCAGCTCAACCGGAAGATTTTCATCAAGTGAAATAGTTCCATCTTCCCAATGGATAACAGGAAAGGGTTCTCCCCAATAACGCTGACGGCTAAACAACCAATCCCTTATCTTGTAATTTACGGTAGCCCGGCCTATATTACGTTTTTCGAGCCATGAAATGATGGTTTTTATCCCGTTAGCTTTATTCATTCCATTTATATCAATCCCAAAATCGGAATTCGAAGAGTTAATATAAACGCCATCTTCGGTCCAGCATGCTTTTCCCGAAAGTACCTTTTCGCGCAGGTCAGGGTCGGCATCTTTGGGATCAAGAATGCAGTCAACCGGCAGATTAAACTTCACTGCAAACTCGAAATCACGTGTGTCATGCGCGGGTACAGCCATAATAGCACCCGTACCATATCCCATAAGCACATAATCGGCAACCCAGATGGGAATTGGTTTCCCTGTTACGGGGTTAATGGCATGCCGCCCAGTAAATACACCAGTTTTTTCTTTTGCAAGTTCGGTACGGTCAAGATCCGATTTTAACGAAGCACTATAAACATACTCTTTAACACTGTCCCTGTTTTCAGGGGTAACCAACTGCTCCACCAAAGGATGCTCAGGGGATATGACCATGTAGGTTGCCCCGAAAAGGGTATCCGGACGGGTTGTATAAACCCTCAGATTCATTTCAAGTCCTTCAATTTTAAAATCAATCTCAGCTCCGTATGATTTCCCGATCCAGTTGCGCTGCATGTCTTTAACCCCTTCGGGCCAATCCAGGTTATCAAGGCCATCGAGTAAACGTTCGGCATAATGCGGAATTCTTAAAAGCCACTGTTTTAAATTTTTTCGGATAACCTGGTTGCCGCATTTTTCATGCGATCCATCGGTTAATACCTCTTCGTTTGCACATACC
>CAZMDP010000360.1:0-1538 GCA_964565015.1 uncultured Prolixibacteraceae bacterium
TGTCAATTTTCTGATTCATTTCTAAATTTTAACCAAATATAGCCAAATTTGCCCCACTAAGAGAAACATAGGTTAAATCAAAATATTCGATTCTGAGTGCAGCACAGAGCTGATTGTTAGAAATATAATCAAAAAAGGGTAAAATCGTCCATCGATCCATTATATTTGGTGTTTTTAATTCTACGATTTCTATACATGACGAAAAATTGATCAATCTTAATAAGGTAAATAACCATAAATTCAGGATTTCTTAGCAGATGAATGCTAAAATATGAAACCAAAAATCATATTGGTAACAAGGGTGTGGTTTAATTTTAAAAACAATTCTCATTGATGATGAATTTGGCACAGTATAATTTTTCGTTCGAAGAACTGGATTGTATTTTCAGCTACGCAGAGGAATTTATGGGTTTCCGGCAGGGTAGTGTACCCGAGCCTTTTTATTCACTGATTGCCGAAGTATATGAAGAGCTGCCCCGATTGATCAACATCAGGGCTGGTTTCCTGACTATTGAAAATCCTGAATTCGCCAACCACTCGAAAACCATAACCATAGAAGGGATTACCTTCAACCCCGGAAGAATTGTATTTAGTCAGTTGAAAGGTGCAATAGAGGTGGGGCTTTTTGTGGCAACGGCTGGTTCAGGGATCAGCCGGGTGATTGATGAATCAACTGCTTCGGGCGATTCGCTCCGGGCTTATGTGTATGATGCATTCGGCAGTGTGGTTGCCTCAAAAGCGGTTGATAGGCTTATTGAACGCATCGAACTATCGGTTAAGGAGAATGGTTGGGGCATATCCGACCCGTTCAGTCCGGGCTACTGCGATTGGAGCGTAGCCGAACAGCACAAACTTTTTTCATTCTTCCCTGAAGGTTTTTGCGGGGTTACGTTAACCGAGAGTTCGCTCATGATGCCCATAAAATCGGTTAGCGGTATTGTCGGGATAGGAGATACTATGCAGCGAAAGGGTTACCAATGTGCCATGTGCAACGATACCGAATGTTTTGTTGGCCGGATACATCGAAAAAAGAATCCGGAAGAACCCAATTTTTAATTGTTAATATTACAGCAAGGTAGGGTAAAAACAAATACAATTTCTATTTTTGGCACAAAACCAATTGAATAAGTTATGTGCCTGAATTATTTTTCCCGGTTGCTGCCCCTGTTCATGATAGCTCTTCTTGTTTTTACAATAGAAGCAATTTCACAGAACGATGTACAGATTACTATCGATGCATCTTCTACTCCCAAACCCATATCGCCCTGGATTTACGGCCGGAACAACAGCCTTTCAAAAAGCGCTTCGAGCCCGGTAACCGCATCACAATGGCAACGGTTGCGCGATGCCGGTGTAAATATGCTGCGCGAGGGGGGCGGAAACAACTCCACCAAATACAACTGGCGCCGAAAAATGAGCAGCCACCCCGACTGGTACAACAATGTTTACGCGCAGGACTGGGATTATGCAGCCCGCACTTTGCAGCAAAACCTGCCTCATGCCCAGGGATTGTGGACATTGGGGCTGATTGGTTGGGC
>CAZMDP010000360.1:1638-3614 GCA_964565015.1 uncultured Prolixibacteraceae bacterium
TGGAATATGGACAACGAACCCGAAATATGGAACGGAACCCATGATGATGTAATGCCGGTGATGATTTCGGCCGAAGAGTTTATGCAGCGCTATTTCGAAACAGCCAAGAAAGCAAGGGCAATTTTTCCGGATATTAAAATTGCCGGACCTGTTCCGGCCAATGAATGGCAATGGTATAACTGGAACGGAAACCGAATTTCGTACAAAGGGCGCAACCATGTGTGGCTCGAATATTTTATCAGGCGTGTAGCCGAAGAACAGGCCGAGAGTGGGATCAGGCTCCTCGATGTGCTCGATATCCATTTTTATCCGGGTGAGACAAATGTTAATGACATTGTTCAATCGCACAGGGTCTATTTCGATCGGAATTATGTCTATCCGGGAGCCAATGGGGTGAAACGCCTGGGCGCCAGCGGATGGGATAGCTCCATCAACAAGGAATATATCTTCGGGCGATGTGCCGATTGGCTGGTTCAGTATATGGGCAAAGACCACGGCGTAACCTTCGGGGTTACCGAAACGGCAGTGAATACCAGCGACCCAAATGTAATTGCAGTATGGTATGCATCAATGTTAGGCGAGTTTGCAAAACAGGGCGTCGAAATATTTACCCCCTGGGATTGGAAAGTAGGAATGTGGGAAACCCTGCACCTCTTTACCCGGTTTAACCATGATAGCTATATCCCTTCAGTTTCAAGCCAGGAAGAGTTTGTATCAGCTTACCCGACCATAAATCAGGACGGCGATTCGGTTTCGGTTGTTTTGGTAAACCGTTCGGTCGATCAGGTGAAAACGGCCAATGTTACGGTTAACAATTTTAATTTTAAACAGCAAAGTGTGCCCTATTACCGGATTAATAGCCTCGGCACCACCGAAACATTTGTTTCGAAAACACAGAATGCCCTTAAAACCGGAACAGTTGATGTAACCGGAAATGTTGTTTCAATAAGCCTTCCGCCCATGTCGGTTACGACTCTCGTTGCTTCGGGTACAAAAACGGTTTTGGGGAATAAACCTGAGATCAGAGGAAATATCCCCGAAATAATGGTTTTCCCTAATCCGGCACACGATTATATTACTGTTCGCGTTTCGCCCGATTTTGTAAACGGGGCAACCATTTCGGTTTACAATACTGTGGGCAACAGAATGTTTTCAGGGAAAGTTTCCGGCAACGGTTTTTACCAATCAGATATGGTTATTAATATAAGTGGTTGGAATTCTGGACTATACATTGTGGTATTAGAATCAGGAGATTTTAAACAACAAGTAAAACTTACCGTTCAGGCACATCAGAGGTAAAATATTTGGTTTTTTTTCTGAAATTTTTTTTCGGGTGGTTTTTTTATAAAAAAGTTTCTATTTTCACCCCGTCAATACCGGCCATTTTTCGGTTGGTGGGCAAGAAAACAGAATAGTTGATCTGATAAAATATTGTACGTTATGAGCCAGAACAAACCAAGGGTAATCAAAGATTACGATAAACTTGATGCTTCGATACAGGAACAGATAAAACTGGTCTATCCGGCCGGGTTCAGCGACCACCTGATCTATTATTTCGATAAAGATGGTAAAAATGTGAGTGCGCTTCCATTTGAAACAGAAGACAAATATTACCTCATCCGGATGACCCTCAGTGAGGCCGAAAGGATTATTGAGGATGACGATGATTACGATGATGACGGCTTCCTTAAAGACCACGTCCGTGAAGAGTACGAAGACAAATATCCAGACATTGATTTTGCCGCCGATGAAGAAGAAGAGGATGAGGCAGAAGACCTGCCTGAAGAAAATGACGAAGACGATGAAGATTATTAAAAAATAGCGAAGAGGGGATCTGAAAATTCGGGTCCCCTTTTCATTTTCTTATATTTGCAAAAAATCAAAAATCAATGAGGATTTCAGGAAGATTATTATTAGCTATATTGACGTTTGTTTTTCATTCCGATAGCCTTAAGTTTCGTTGGGTTGTTTGAGGT
>CAZMDP010000361.1:0-3607 GCA_964565015.1 uncultured Prolixibacteraceae bacterium
AGTTTCGATATGCAGGTCTTCATCGAATATTTGTGGTGCCCTGAATCCTCTTGCATAACCGGTCCTGAACTGCACATTTTCGTGAATGGCCCACAGTAGACTTACTCGGGGACTAAAAACATTCCCTACAACGGTTTGGCCTTTGTTTAGTAGGTCGTCAATCATATATCTGTCGTAGCGTAGCCCCGTGGTAAGCACTATGGGGTTCAGATTCCATTCGCTTTGAACAAACACAGCTCCCGAGTGGATGCGCTGATTGGCTACCCCTGTGTTGGGTATGTGAGTTCCGGTTTCAGCATCATAGAACCCCAATTTTTTATCCCTCAGGTGGTTGTAATTCCATTCCACACCTGTGGTGATTATTGCAGGGGCAAAAAATAGCCGGCTTGATTTTCCTGAATACTGCACGCCTGTTGACAGTGAAATATCGTCGGTCTGGCCATAAGCCGATAAATCCTGGTTAGCGCCGTAATACGATCCGCGGTCAACCCCAACCACCGAAACCCATGTTGAAAATTTGTCGGCTTCTCTGAGTAGCTGATCAAAATTTACCGATGCCGAATTGATTTTATGTGTGGTACTTTCTGCAATATCTGCTTCGTGCAATGGAAGTTCAAACAGGTTTCCTCCCCTGCGGAATTCGTTGATGTTGAAATAATCGAACGAAAATTTGCCCCGGTTGCCGGTACGTTGAAACACTCTTGCTCCAAGGGTTGTGTTTTCTATTGACGATAGTTCAGAAAAACCATCATTATTAAAATCATAAGGTTTCCGGCTTCGTTTGAATCCGTAGAAACTCACCCCGCTTTTATAGTCATCCGACACAAACGAGCCATTAAAATTGAGGTTGTAATCGGGGGCTGCTTTTCCGTTTGCAAGTCCTGAGCCAATTGATCCATACGAAGATGAAACCAAATAATTGTTCGAAACAGGGTCTTTGGTAATCAGGTTAATGGTACCGGCAATAGCATTGCTGCCAAACATGGCCGATCCCCCGCCCCGGATAACCTCAATCCGCTCAATCATATTCACCGGAATAAGTTCGAGGCCATAAACCCCTGCGAGGCCACTGAATACTGGTCGCGAGTTAATTAATATCTGCGAATAGGGACCTTCGAGTCCATTCATTCGGACCTGTGAAAAGCCGCAATTCTGGCAGTTGTTTTCCATCCTGATACCCGGCGCGAAGTTAAGTCCTTCGCTCAGGCTGACACTTTGGGTCCTGTCGAATAGTTTTGGATTGATGGTGTTTACAATTGTCGTAGCTTCCCTTCGGCTTCCTGCACTTCGGTTTGCCGAAATAATAACCTGCTCAATCCCTATATGGTCGATTTCCAATTCAATATCGAGGTTGATTTCCTGGTTGCCCACAATATTTAACTCTTTTAGCGCCGGTTTATAGCCTACCGCCGAAATTATAAGGGTATGCTTTCCGTTTGGTAAATTTGATAAACTGAAATATCCCGAAGCATCGGCCGAAACCCCAATGGTTGTGCCTTTAACATAGACTGTGGCAAACGCAACCTGTTCGCCTGCCGATTGTACTTTCCCGGTAAGAATGGTGGCACCAGGGGGTCGCTTTTCGGGTTCGCCGGCTAACATAATAGAAACTGAAAAATGAAGAATAATTAATGCAAATATGGTTTTCATACGGATTAAAATTGTTGGTTGATTAAAAAGGAATGATAATGAATGATTAAATATCAACCAACGGAGGGGCTCTGAGCGAAATTACCGGATGAATAATGCGGGTTATATGTAAAGGACGAAAAACAATTTTATGGTTAAATATCGGGTCAGTTGCTTTTTTGAAGTTGCACAATTCCGCTGCTTCCTGAAAGTCGAGGAGATTAGATTGAAAATCATGATAATCGCCCGGATGGTGCGTATGTTTTTCCGGAGTTTTCTTAGACTCATTGCTAAAAGGGTGCAGATGATAAACTACATCACCCGAAGGTAAAACATGAAAATGCCTCTCATGGATAATGGTCTGAGTTGCTGACAGGTAAACTGTCAGTAAAACGATCATAAAATATGGATGCAAAAACCTGAAAGACATGTTTTTTTTAAATTCCCTGCAAAGGTATTTGAATGCTTACAAATCTGAAATACCAATTTTTAGGGATTTTTCAGGCCAGATGGTTAATTATTCCCTTACAATAAGTTTTGCCAGTTCTTCGAGTGATGTATCTGCCAGTGAATAAAGATCATCGACCACTTTCCTTAGATGTGCCTTCACCATTGCCGGGTTATCTTTGCCGTCAATATGGTTTATTCTTAACCTCAGTTCGCGGTGTCCTGCAATGATTTTGCGGGCAATTTCGAGAACTTTTTCCTTATCGGCTTCGGGGTGCGTGTTTATAACGTACATACATTCACCGAGTACCACCGAAAGCAGGTAATCAACATCTTTTTTCAACGATCGTAAACTTGCCATAACATCATCATTTAAAATTCAAATTTTACAGGCTTCCCATCTATTTCGGCCGATTCGATGATGGCCTTAACCGAACCTACCAATATTTTGGTTTCGACCATTACAGGCAAACGGTTTGGGCTGTCATCGATCCATACTTTCAGGTATTCGCCGCCCGGGAAAAAATCGCCTTGCAGTAAAAGTATGGAAAATTTATGACAATTAAACGGTATATTATTCCGGTTGGTAATGGTTTCTTTACCCAGATACCGGTAATAAATGTGGTGTATTTCGTTATCGACCAGCATTGTGAAAGGTACTTTCTGTCCGATTTCCAGACCGTCGAAATCGTGTGTCCGGAATTCGTAAGCTGTCGCCAGCATGTCCCTGATTCCGGGTACCATTTTCAGCGTGTCGCTGAACGCCGGCTTTCCAAAGCGCTGCACATACGAATATATATGCTTCCGTGGCGGTGGTACCCTGTAGAGGTAATACGAACGTTCGTTTCCGTGATTGAACACCTGCTCATAATGCTCCGGATAGAAAGTATTGGGCATTACAATGGCTTCAACCGTGTCGCGTATTTTATAAAACCGGTCGTACATTCTGAAGGTGTGGGCCTCGGCCCTCAGTTTCCACCGTTCGCCCGCAGGTACCTTAAGCGTTGAAAACGAAAAATTTACCTGGCCGCTTCTAGTCCATATAAAATGCCAGTTGTAATAAGCACCATACGTGATTTTTTCGCCTGGCTTGAGCGAAATTTTGTTTGGACCCGATGCCGCATCCGAGAATGCCCAAACCAGGATTAATATTATCGTCCATGAAAATTTCCGGTACATAACCATACATTTACCTTCGGCCAGGAGCGCCAATTGTCCTACCCCCGAAATCCATCTGAACAGGTTCCCTTTCCTGTTGCTGCTGTTTTTGACGCTCTTCCTGCTGCCGTTTAAGCCTAAGCTCTTCTTCTTCTTTGTCGATTAATTCTTTTCTGAAAGTGGGATCGGGTTTGAGGTCCCATTTGTACTCATTGTCCCAGTTTGAGCGCACCTTTACAATTTCGGGCAGATAAGCTACCCTTTCGGGCTGCCTCATTTCGGTAAGCGACCCGGTATCCCATTTACCGTTGTTGTTGGTGTCGAAAATAATTTTCACCTTGTATTTGTTGGGTGGCAGAAAATCGAAAACCAC
>CAZMDP010000362.1:0-3599 GCA_964565015.1 uncultured Prolixibacteraceae bacterium
TCATGGGTATTTCCTTTAAACACAATACCGGTATCGAGTATGGTTTGTATTTCCCGGTCGAGGACCTCTTTCGGCAGAATGTCGTCGGGGATGGCCGTACGTAATTGTCCGCCGGGCCTGTCGGCCATGTCGAACAGGGTGGGTTCCATACCGTTCAGTCGCAGGTAATAGGCAGCCGAAAGGCCTGCAGGGCCGGCGCCGATTATGGCTACCCGTTTTCCGTTGAGTGGTGGTACCGGCCAGGGGTGAACATCGTTTTCGTCGCCTACAAAGCGTTTCAGCAGGCATATCGAAACAGCCTCATCAACCGTCCGGCGGTGGCACACGCCTTCGCAGGGCGCTGGGCATATCCTTCCCAATACTGCAGGTAAAGCAATATCGCGCTTGACAACCCTGAGTGATTCCTCAAATTTTCCGGCAGCAATCAGACGGTTCATTTTAGGAATGTTCATATGTGCCGGGCAGCCAATCTGGCAGGGTGCTTCGCAATCGCCGACATGCTCGCTCAACAGCAGTTCAAGTCCTGTCTGGCGGGCCTCACGAAGTTCATCGTCTTCGGTAATGATCTGCATCCCTTCGTGAACCGCTGCCGAACACGATGGGAACAACCTTCCGGTGGAGTGGTCTTTTACCAGACATAGCATACAGGAATTGATATGGCCGGTTTCGTCGTTCCAGCAGAGTGCCGGCACATCGAACCCCGCAGCCCTGGCTGCTTTCAGCACCGTTGTTCCTCCCGGAACTTCGATATGCGTATTATTTATTTTTAACGTAACCATACTTTTCTTTTTGGTTCCTGAGCCTCGTTTTCTGACTTTTAATCTCCTCAGGGGAGGGGCCAGGAGAGGTTCCTTATTTCACATCAATTGCATCTTCGGGGCAAACTACCCGGCATGCGTCGCATTTAATGCACAACTCGGTATTGATGACGTGGCGCTGGTGCGGGGTGAAAGGAATGGCTTCAACCGGACATTCCTGTGCGCACAACGTACATCCGATACATTTTTCATTGACCGAGTAGGTGATCAGCGCTGTACATTTACCGGTTGGGCAAACCCCGTTGAGATGGGCTTCATATTCGTCGCGGAAGTACATCAGCGTGCTGAAAACCGGATTGGGCGCGGTTTTACCGAGTCCGCACAAACTGCCTTTCTGAGTCCATCGTGCAAGTTTCTCCAGTTCATCCAAATCGCCCGGATTGGCTTTACCCTCGGTGAGGTTGTTCAGTATGTCGAGCATCCTCCGTGTTCCGATCCGGCAGAAAGTACATTTTCCGCACGATTCGGCCTGTGTGAACGAAAGAAAATAGCGGGCAATATCTACCATGCAATCGGTATCGTCGAGCACAACCAGTCCGCCCGAACCCATCATGGCGCCCATTTTGGTAAGCGACTCAAAGTCGATTGGCGTATTGCCGAGCCTGGCGGGGATACAACCCCCCGAAGGGCCACCCACCTGCACGGCTTTAAATTTCCGGCCGTTTGCAATTCCGCCGCCAATTTCGTAAACCACTTTGTTGATGGTAATTCCCATGGGCACTTCGATAAGGCCACCACGGGCAATTTTACCGGCAAGGGCAAATACTTTGGTACCTTTGCTGTGTTCGGTGCCTATTTGGCTGAATTTTTCGTGACCTTCGCGGATAATGTAGGGAATCTGCGCAAAAGTTTCGGTATTGTTCACCAGGGTAGGGTTTCCCCATAAGCCATGTTCGGCCGGAAACGGCGGGCGAATCCGCGGGTATCCGCGTCTTCCCTCAATGGAGGCTATCAGGGCGGTTTCCTCGCCGCAAACGAAAGCCCCGGCCCCTTCATAAATTTTTACATGAAAACTGAAGCCCGATCCCAGAATGTTATCGCCCAGATAATTGTTTTCCTCGCAATGTTTTATGGCTTCTCTGATGCGCCTGACCGCCAGTGGATATTCAGCGCGGATATAAAAATATCCCTGGTGGGCCCCAACGGCGTAGCCCCCAATAATCATCCCCTCAATAACCCGATAGGGGTACGATTCGAGCAACATGCGGTCCATAAAAGCGCCCGGGTCGCCTTCGTCGGCGTTGCATATCACATATTTCAGGGCTTCTTTGTGGCGTGCCACCAGTTCCCATTTCATGCCGGTAGGAAAGCCAGCCCCTCCGCGTCCACGTATCCCGCTCTGGCGTACTTCGTGTACCACCTCCGCAGGGGTCATTTCGAGCAGTGCTTTACGGATCGAAACAAATCCCCCTCGCGATGTATACTCTTCAATGTCAATCGGGTTCAGAATTCCGCGGTATTCGGTGGCTATGGGGATTTGCTTACCGAGAAATGAGCTTACCTGCTTTTCACGGTAGTCGAGGGCATAACGCTCCACACCGTCCCATTTTGCATCGGTTTGTATGTACTCGACCGTATCGAGCAGTTTACTTTTCAGTTTGGCCAGTAATCCGGCCGGTTTGAAATGGCTGGTTACAATATCTTTAACATCTTCGGGCTTCACTTTCGAATAGAGCGATGGCTCGCCATTAACGGGTACCACTTCAACAAGGGGTACCTGATGGCACATGCCCACGCACCCTACGTGTTTAAGTTTTACCCTGAGGCCCTGGTTATTTACGGTTTTTTCGACGGCTTTCCTGATTTCGTCGCTGCCACTGGCCACACAACACGACCCGAGTCCGATCCTGATCTCGCCCTGAATTTCGGTGCCGTCGGCCTTCCTGTATTGTTTTTTCGTTTTGGTATCTTTCTGTACCTCAAAATCGGCTATAATTTCGTCGATCTGACTGGTCGAAACATGCCCGTATGTAACCTGATCGATCTGAACAACAGGCGCAAGGGTACAACAACCCAGGCAGCTGACTTTTTCGAGGGTGTATTTTCCGGTAGCGTCGGTATGCTCTTCTTCTTTGAGGTTAAATTTTCTTTTGAACGCATCATACACCTGGCCGGCGCCTTTCACATGGCATGCAGTACCAACACATATCTTTACCATGTGTTCGCTCACCGGCCTGAGCCTGAACTGATGGTAAAAACTGGCCACGCTCATGATATCGGAGGGGGTGATCTCCGATATTTCGCTCACCCGGCGCAATGCCTCTTCGGGCAGATATCTGAATTCTTTCTGGATAGCCTGCAAAACTGGTATTACTGCCTTTTTTTCGCGGCCATTTTCAGAAATTATACGGTCAACTATATTTAAATCGAACGTCATACTTAATATTTTATGTTTCCCCTGGTTGTACGGAGCCTGTCCAGTTCTTCCACCAATACTTCGTATTCACTCAGGGAAATAAAACCCCGCTCATATAACATGGAGATAATTTTTTCCTGATGGTCGGGTGGTGCCACGCGGTCGATGCGCAGATACCTTGAGCGCATAAATTCTTTTTGCCTGGCTTTCATCAATTCAATAAAATCATCCACCGGTTTCCGATGTTTCTTTCCATAAAAGAAAGAAATCGTTACGGGTGCCCTGAGCAGTTTCTCGTAACGGGGTTTAAATAGCCTGTACCCCCAGATAATT
Organism: uncultured Prolixibacteraceae bacterium; assembly: GCA_964565015.1. Classification (GTDB taxonomy): domain Bacteria; phylum Bacteroidota; class Bacteroidia; order Bacteroidales; family Prolixibacteraceae; genus UBA1413. The sequence goes on from CAZMDP010000362.1 coordinate 3,508, forward strand.
ATAAAAGGAGAAAATGTAAATACAAGTGCAACCGTCACCATCCATATATCCGAAAAATTTGAAAACCAGTATGTAACAAGCGTTAACAGCAG
>CAZMDP010000363.1:0-3576 GCA_964565015.1 uncultured Prolixibacteraceae bacterium
AACGGCCCTTAAGAACAGTGGGAGTGAGAATCCGACCCTGCTCGACCACTATGGCGATATTCTTTTTATGCTCGACCGGGTTGAGGAAGCGGTTGAATACTGGCGAAAAGCCAAAGAACTGGGAAGCGATTCGGAAGTTATCGATCAGAAAATCAACGAAAAAAGGTATATCAGAGAAAAGTTATGAGTATGAAAGCCCGTATTTACGCTCTGCTTGCCTGTTTTCTGTTGTTGTTCCTTTTTTTCTATTCATGTAAAACAACTGAAAAGGTTCCCGAAGCGAAGCTTAAGCCGATGAGCCCGGCACGCATTTTAAAAAATGTAGCCGAAAGCGCGTTCGACTACACCCATTTCAGTGTGCGCCGTATCAATGTTGTTATTGACGATGGCGAATCGAAAACCACGTTCAGGGCGGGCCTGCAGGCTATTAAAGACAGGGAAATACAAGTTTCGGTTACAAAGTTCAACATACCATTAGGTAGGATTTCTCTGACCCCCGATAGTATTCTTTTTGTAAACTACATTGAACGTAATTATATATCGGGCGATTACCGGGCATTAAGCAACCTGCTTGATTTCGATCTTGATTTCAAAGCGGTCCAGGCCATCCTCTCCGGAAATATTTTTTCATTTTTTGATGATGACGATGACCTGCGCGATTACCGGTCAACCATCGACCAGGGCATGTATATGCTGCAATCGGAAAAGATCAGAAAATTGCGCAAAATCGACGAAAAAGGGAAATCGCAGAAAATGGAGCGGATTATACGGCGTTTAAATGAAGATGCCCTGGTGGTTAATACGTTTTATTTCGATCCTAACCTTTTTGTGTTGAAAAAAATGATCCTCGAAGACAAAACAAATTCGAGAAAAGCACAGCTGACTTTTGGCGATTATACCAAAGTAGGCCAGAAATATTACCCCGGATCACTCGATGTTACCTTCGATTCGGAAGAGGGAAGATTTGGCGTTGAGGCGCGGATGTCGGGGTTTTCAACAGAGCGTGGTGAATTAACTCCTGTCAGAATACCCGAAAGATACCAAAGGCTTTACTTATATTAGCAGAAATTTTTGGTATCGATGAACCGTCTGCTGATATTTGGGCTATTTCTGTTCATTTGGCCGGCTGTTTTTGCGCAGTCGGTCGAGGAATTGCGCCAGCGCAAACAGCAGGCAGCCAACGAAATAAAGGTTACCAACGACCTCCTAACCAAAGTCAGCGCCAGCCAGAAAGCTACCCTTAACCGGCTACAACTCCTGAACAGGCAGATAAATCAGCGCAACGAAATTATTTCGACCATATCGTCGGAAGTGTCGCTTTTGCAGCAGATGATCAACGATAATACCCTGGTTGTGAATATGCTTACAGCCGATCTCGAAGAAATCAGGCGCGAATATGCACGGCTGATCCAGGTGGCCTATAAAAACCGGATGGCATACGATAAAATACTTTTTCTGCTTTCTTCCGAAAATGTCAACCAGGCTTACCGGCGGATGTTATACCTCAGGCAATATGCCCACCATCGCAAAAAGCAATCTGAAACCATTGAATCGTTACAAAGCCTGCTGGCAAAAAAAGTTGTAACCCTCGAAAACCAGAAAAGGGCACGTCAGGAATTACTCACCGAACAGGTTCAGGAGAGCCGGAAACTTGAAACCGAAAAAAGGCAGCAAAATACTCTGGCTCAGCAACTTCAGAAACAGCAGAACGAACTCAGGAACAAACTGGCTCAGCAACGCCGAATCGAGCAGCAACTCGAAAAGGAGATTCAGCGGATTATCGAAGAAGAAGCCCGCAAGACCAGCACTCCTGCCGAAAAGGGTTTTGCCCTTACGCCTGAGCAGAAACTGATCGGCGATAGTTTTGAACAAAACCGGCGGCGGTTGCCATGGCCGGTCGAAAGGGGGGTTATTACCGAAAAATTCGGCGTTCATCCACATCCTGTACTTCGAAATGTGACCGTAAATAATAACGGGGTAAACATTGCAACATCGGCCGGGTCGAAAGCGAGGGCGGTTTTCAACGGCGAGGTAAGCCGGGTGTTCGGTATCACAGGCGGAAATATGGCGGTTATTATCCGCCATGGCCAATACCTGACTGTTTATTCGAACCTGGTTGATGTTACCGTGAAAAAGGGCGATAAGGTAAGCGTCAGGCAAAATATCGGAACGGTTTACGCCGATCCGGCCGACGGAAATAAAGCCATCCTGAAATTCCAGATCTGGAGGGAAAGCACCAAACTTAACCCCGAAGACTGGCTCGGACGATAAGCTTTACCGGTAAGCTTGCCTGCTGATCAGATAATAGGCCGAAGTGGTAAAGAAATTACGTAGGTAAGGCACATTCTGTAACCATTTGGGGGTTATTCGGGGTTTCAATCCGAATTTTACCTCGTAGTTTGGGTTAAACATAAACAGGTCGCGTTTTACTATTTTATAATTCTCAGCCTTCAAAATTCTTTCAAACCTTTCCAGCGTTAAACGGGTCTGCCTGATTTCGAGCAGTGCTTCGATACGCTCACGGGGTTCGCCGCCTGCTTTCAGCAATGCAGCGTATAATGCCTCCGGCAAAAGATGAATCCAGGGTAATTTTGACAGAAAACGGTTCCTGCAGATTTGCTGATGTCCACCGAACGGATTTTGCCAGGGAGGAAAGGCAAGAAAGAAATAACCGTCGGGGGCAAGAAACCTTTTAACAAAATGCATAAATTTTTCCTGATTGTGGATATGCTCGATCACATCGCGCATAAATATCAGATGATAAGGTTTTTCGGGTTCCTGTATATTGTAAATATCTTTGCAAATCAGTTCAATTCTTTTGGCGTTAGGGTGATCCCGGAAAAACCGGCGGCCATTTTCAATTTTGCTTTCCGAAAGATCAACGCCGGTAGCCTTACACCCCTCCTCGATAAAAGGTTTCAGGTTTCCGCCTTCGCCGCAACCGATTTCGAGGACGCGCCTGCCAAGTCCCGGTTTGAAAAATGGCAAAAGGTAGGGTAGAACGTACTTTCGGGTGGTAAAGTCTTGTTCCTCAAAATATTTTTCCTTATTGAGGTGCCGTTCCTGCATCCAGAATGGTTTTACTTAGCTATATCGGGTTATATGCCGGCCACTTGTTGTAATCCGGGAATGTTGATGAATTTAATCCGCCTTCCCTCCAGTTCGATTAACCTGTCCTGCTTAAATTCAGAAAGCAATCTGATTACCGACTCTGTTGCTGTTCCCACCATATTGGCCAGTTCTTCGCGTGTGAGCGAAATCTGCAGGGTATTCTGATGATCGAGGTCAAAATTATCTTTCAACAGTAAAAGCACTTCTGCCAGCCTCTCGCGGACCGATTTCTGGGCAATGTCGGTTATGTAATCGTTTGCCTCACGCAGTTCGCGGCATACAATCTGAAGCATGTGGTGCGAAAACTGCCAGTTGTTCTGAATTAGAAATAATAAGGTCTGATAGGGAATATGACAAAGGATCGCTTCGTCGATTATCTTGGCGGTTGTACAGGCCAACTCCTGACTGAGCAGCGATCGGTAAGCAATTATATCGCCCCTTTTGGCAAACCTGATTATTTGCTCT